>NZ_AP031453.1:4705000-4899275 GCF_042848515.1 Lactonifactor longoviformis
AACGTTTTTTCTTTCCCCTGTACCTCTATAGTTCCTGTATAGCTGCCCGCCGGATAGATCCCGCTTACTATTTTCATGAGCGTAGATTTTCCTGCCCCATTTTCCCCCAAAATTGCCAGGATTTCTCCCTTTGTCAGGGCAATGCTTACATTTTGCAGTACCTGATTATCATAAAAGCTCTTGCAGATATGATTCACAGACAGAACGATTTCTTTTCCCTGCATAATATTTCCCCCTTTGTCTTTGAATCTTAATCCTCTGCGGTTTTAGAGCGTTTAATCTGATCGATAATAACAGCAACTACCAATGCGGCCCCGATTACAAAGTTCTGCCAGTATGCAGATATCTTCATAATGGTCATACTGCTGGAAAGAATGTTCATAAATATAACGCCGATCACTGTACCAGCCAGGGTACCTTTCCCTCCGTATGTACTGGTTCCCCCGATAACCACCGCGGCAATTACCTGCAGTTCATATCCCGTTCCCGCAGAAGGCTGTCCGGATCCCAGGCGGGAGGACATCAGGACACCATCCAGCGCAGACAATGTTCCGATGATTGCATACAGGCTGATCATAATAGCATCAATATTGATTCCTGCTACCCGGGCTGTCTCAATATTGCCCCCTATGGCATAGATCTTCCGCCCATATACGGTATATCTCATAATGATAAAAAAGACGGCGGCCAGAATCATTGCACACACCACTGCTGTGGGTATGCCCAGAATAATATTCTGCTGTTCAATAGCCTTAAACGCCTCCGGAAGAGGAAAGATTGGAGTTCCCTGAGTGATAACATATACAAGTCCCCGGGCCATATAGTACATCCCCAGTGTCATCATAATCGGCGGAATCTTTAGCTTTACGATAACTACTCCGTTTAATATCCCGCAGGCCATACCGGACAGCAGTCCCAGAAGAACGCTTGGAACGATCGGCAGTCCGTTTGTAAGACAATACGCGGTGACTACACCTCCCAGACCATAGACAGAGCCCACAGAAAGATCCAGTCCCCCGGAGATTAAAATCAGTGTCATTCCCAGGGCCGGTATAAGCATATAGCCGCTGGAGCGCAAAATACTTAATACATTTAGCTTTGTAAGGAATAAAGGGTTTACCATCTGCACTATAATGATTAACAAAATGGTGGGAATCATAATCCCAATCTCCTTTACCCGAAAGATATTTTTAATGATCAATTCTTTTTTTATGCCTGTCTGTTCTCTACTCATATCCATGCCCTGCTTTCCCAACTGTATGCAATCTGGTCCATCCTTACTTAGCGCCGGTTGCTTCCGACCAGTCCTTATCCGGGTAGTCTGTGTCGAACCACTGCTTTCCTTCCTTGAAATGATCTGCAAAGCTGTCTACGTTCTCTGCATTGATAGGGGTAACACCGGCGTCCACAAACGTTTCTGCCGGCTGTGCGCCAAACATCTTTTTCATATACGTCCACATAGCCGGCCGGTACCCATACTGAAAGTAATTTTGTGCGAGGGATCCCAGCACATAGCCGCTGTTAATCTCTTCCAGACAGTCTTCCTGCATTCCATCCCCAAATATAATAACACTGCCTGGTTCTTTCCCCATTTCTTTCATCGCCTGGGCAATGGCAGCCGCACATTCTCCGCCGCAGCAGACAACTGCATTTACCTCAGGATACGCAGTAAATAGATCCTTGGCATGCTGGAGCGCTACCGTGGCATCGCTGTCTGAACTCAGCTGCTGCACTACTTCAAATCCGGCCTCATGCTCTGCAAATGCCTTTTCATAGCCTTCCATAACGCCGATGGCAAGCTCGGAGTCCAGCTGATAAAGCATCTCTGCCGCAACAATTTTCTTTCCCTCCAGCGCCTTGCTCACCTCTTTTCCTCCCAGATACCCCCAGTTTACAGCATCCGGATTACATCCTCCTGCCAGGTACTGATGCAGATTCGGTGTGTCCCCCCCTGCGGTGTAAAGGTCAATGCCGGCCTCATAGCAGTCTTTGAAGCAGGATTCCATAGCGGATTCACTTAGGCCAAAGGTAGCAATCCCGTCGGCACCTTCCGCGATAGCCAGCTCAATACATTTGATCATCTCATTGGCATCCAGGCCTGTGGGCCCCACCCAGCTGACCTCCAGTCCCGGAAAATCTTTCTGGGCCTGCTCAATTCCCTCCTTTGCCCCAAGCCATACCTGGTGGGCAATCAGCGGCGTAACAAATACAAACTTAACCTTATCCCCATTTTCCGCATCTGTCTTAGCCTCCTCAGGAGCCTGTGTCTCTTTTTCCGGTTCCTTTTCCGCTGTTTCATCTTTCCCTCCGCACCCGGCCAGCATACCTGCTGCCAGAACCATGCTGAGGATTAGAGCCGCACCCTTTTTTACACTCTTTTTGATTCTTTTTCTCATACAAAATACCTCTCCTTCTTTTATTTTGTCCGGGTCTTTTCCCGATGTCTGTATTATTGCAGATGCATCCCTCTCTGTCCACGGGATAATTTTCAGATTAGGTGGACTCTGGTTGTGAGTTTTCAGTTATCCATTATTTGGTAATTCATTTGACTTGCAAGTCAAAAATAGATATGGTACGTTAACCTTAAGTTTACAGAATCCTGCAGCCGGTTGCAGAAGGAGGCGTTTTTAGCGATGTTAAAGGTTTTGATTGCGGATGATGAAACACTGGTATGTGAATTAATTAAGATGTCCATAGACTGGGGCGCCCTTGGGCTGGAAGTGTCAGGAACTGCCTATAACGGGCTCGAAGCACTGGAGATGGCTCTGAAGATAAAGCCGGACATTGTTATAACTGATGTGCGAATGGCTGGTTTGGACGGTTTGTCTCTGATTGAGGGGATCCGGAATGCCAGGCTTGACTGCCGCTTTATCATTATCAGCGGCTATCCTGATTTTAGTTATGCACAAAAGGCTCTTAAGCTCAGCGTCTTCGAGTACATACTAAAGCCTATTGACGAGGCAACCCTGACGGAGGCCCTAATCCGCCTCCGCAATAAAATACAGCTGGACGGCGAAGCCTCCTCTCAGATATCAGCCTATAAAAGTCAGCTGGATCACAATCTGGAACTGATGCGGTCCCGTTTTCTAACGGAACAGCTATCCCTATCCCGGCCTTTTGATATGCCTCTGAAGGAGATTAACGAAACATACCAATTCCAGTTTCAGTATGCGGTATATGCAGCTATGGTTGTAAAAGTAGACAGTATCTTTGAAGAAAGCCAGCCCTCGGATATGGATACTCTTCTCCTGCGGAAAATGTGTGCCGCAACCCAGCAGCGAATGAATAAGGGAGGAGTTCTGTCCTACTCAATTGTCAAGCCGGGGCGTCTGATCAGCATTGTAAACTGTACCATGGAACAGGCAGCGGATCTATATAACCTTTCCCAGGCGGTTCTCTATGAGCTCCAGAACCGGGATGAATGGTTTAACCAATATACATTTACCATAGGACTTGGCACTATGACAGACAGCCTGGACAAGATTCACCACTCTCTCGCTGCTGCCGACACAGCGGTAAAATACCGTATTGTCAATGGGGTAAATAGGGTAATTAATTCTGCCTCCCTGTCTTTTCCTCACTACAGCATCCGTGATTATATCACTGTAGATGATGAAAAAACCTTTTTTCACCTCATACAGAACTGCGATATGATTGAGCTGAAAAACTGGATTCTCTCTCTGTTTCAAAGTCCTCATATTATCAAGTACGCTTCCCCGCCCCTGCTTTTTGATCTGGCGGAAAAGTGTGCGGACATCTTTGGGGAGGCTGTAAAGACGCTGGATCCGGACAGTATGCCCCGCAGTGAGATACTCCGCCAGGCACTGGACAACTGCCGCTCGCTGGAAGATATCCTCCGGACACTTCTGGAGCATATACAGTCCTTTGCACAGGACTATTATACCAGTCGGACTGAAACCTACAGCAAGCCCATCCAGATGATGAAAGACTACGTGCTCCTCCACTACAGAGAACCCATAAAGTTAAATGACATGGCTGAACTGGTACATTTCCACCCCAATTACCTGAGTGAGCTTTTCCGGAAGGAGACGGGTATGACCTTCAGTGACTATCTCACCGACTGCCGGCTGGATGCTGCCAAAAGGCTGCTCCTGGATCTTCAGTATAATGTGTATGATGTAGCAGAGCTGGTGGGAATTAAAGATACCAAATATTTCAGCCGGATATTCAAGAAAGCGGTGGGTGTCACCCCAAGCGAATACCGAAAGCTGCATATGTAGCCGCTAAAAAGCGGTTTTTGTCCGTAACCAGCTGCCGCGGGATAGGAGGTCTTCTAATGAAGAACATATTTTACAAAATCAAAGACCTGGATATTTCAGAGCTTTTCAGCCTGAAGCATAAGACAGTTTTCTTTTTTGTTCTCAGTCTGGCTGCGAATGTTTTAGTCTCTCTTCTGGTATCCCTGTCCTGTATCCGAAGGATCCTGAGAGCGCAAAAAGAACATCTGTCACTTGGGTTTTCCGGCATTTATCTTCCGCTGCTCCTGAGCGGGGTGCTTTTACTGATCCTGGCTGCCGCTTCAGGCCTACTGTTCTATAAGACCGTTTATCAGCCTATTTTTAAAATAGATGAGGCACTGCACAAAATTATGGATGTGGATCCCAATTATGAGATAACCGTCAGCAGGCAGAGTGAGCTTTACCCCGTGGCAAAAAGTCTGAACCAGATTCTGCTCCGGCTAAAAGGGTATATGGACCGTGAATACAGTGAAAAAATTCTGCGGAAGCAGATGGAAATTAAGGCTCTTCAGAGCCAGATTAACCCACATTTCCTCTACAATTCCCTGGACTGTATCCGGGGAGAGGCGCTGATGCAGAATGCGCCCAACATTGCCCATATGACCAAAGCCTTATCCAACCTGTTCCGGTACTCCATGTCCCACGACTCCAGTCTGGTAACCTTCCGCGCGGAACTGGAGCATGTGAATAATTATATGATCGTCCAGCAATACCGGTTTAACAACAAATTTACCATGCATCAGCAGATTGAGCGCACTGCAGGTTTTAACCTCATGGACTATAAGCTTCCCCGCATGACCCTTCAGCCTATTGTGGAGAATGCCATAATCCATGGTCTGGAAACCAGGCTGAAACCCGGAAATATATGGATCAGCGCCTATGCAACCAGCCAGAGAGTGGTAATAACCATTGAGGATGACGGTATCGGGCTATCCCAGGAAAAAATGAATGAACTCAATGAGAGCTTCACCCGTCCTGTGTCCCAGAGCATAGAGCAGGAGGAGGACTATGTACCCAAAAGTATTGCACTGCCCAACATTAATGAACGGATTAAGCTTACGTACGGGGATGAATTCGGACTGCAGATCGCCGGAACTCTGCAGCTTGGCACAAATGTAGAGATCACACTGCCGGCACCTAAATCAAACATGGAATTTACCGGAGGGATTTATGAAAACAGAACTTCTGCGGGCAGATCATATCACAAAATCTTATAATCGCATACGTGTCCTGAACCACACCAGCTTCCATATCTTTACTGGTGAAATCCTGGCAATTATCGGTGAAAACGGGGCCGGAAAATCTACTCTTGTGAAGATCCTGATCGGGGAGACCTCTGCAGATTCCGGAAGGATCTATTATAAGGGCCAGCTGCTCACTGCAGTCAATTCCGCGAAGCTGGCATCCATGGGAATTGGCGTAGTGCATCAGAAGCCTCTGCTGGTGCCATTTCTCAGCATTATGGAGAATATATATGTGATCCGCCGCACCGGGCCGGGGGAAATCTTTATCGATCGCCGAAAATATATCCGGCAGACCCGGGAGCTTCTGAAAAACTTTCAGCTAGACTTTTCTCCCCTCACCAAAGTATCCAGACTCTCCTTCGCCCAGCAGCGGATGATCGAGATATTGAAAGCAATCTCGATCCATCCCCAGCTGCTCATTTTGGATGAGCCGGCCCACCCATTCTCAGAACAGGATTTTCAGCTTTTTCAGAATATTCTTCTGAAGCTGAAACAAATGGGCACCTCTGTTCTTCTCATTACCCACAATATTGATGAGGTTATGGCACTGGCCGACCGTGTGGTTGTCCTGCGGGACGGCAGTACCGTATTTAACAAAAAAGCCGGACAGTTTCTGAAAAGTACCCTGCTTCAGGTGCTTCTGGCGGGTCCCCCTTCAAGTACCTATACCGCCCCCTTAAGATGTGAGGATCAGGAGGTGCTTCGTGTTGAGCATCTGGCTGTGGGCAAGGTACTCAAGGATATTACCTTCTCTCTGAAAAAAGGAGAGATTCTGGGAATCACCGGCCTGTCGGGTTCCGGAAAATCCACTCTCCTCTATGCCCTTTTCGGCCTGGAAAGGGTAAAGCACGGAGAGATTTTTATCCATGATAAAAAGTGCTCCATCTCCTCCCCCAGAGATGCCATAAGGCAGGGACTTGGTCTGATTGTGGAAAACAGATTTGAAAATGGATTGATTATGCATATGACAACCGCCTTCAACCTTATGCTGTGCTCTCTGAACCGGATCAGCCGATGGGGGTTTGTTCTCCCCCATCTGGAATCCTATCTGGTGAAATATCTGACGGAAAAACTGGGGATCTCTCCCCCTTCCCCTTATCTGACTGTTGATCACTTAAGCGGAGGAAACCAGCAGAAGGTACTTCTGGCAAAATCGTTGGCGGCCAAACCCTCCATTTTGTTAATGGATCAGCCCACCTCAGCTATTGATATGACCTCCAAAAAGGAGCTTTATCTAACGCTCTCGCAGATCGCACAGGAGGGGACCTCTATCCTTCTTGTCTCAAATGAGCTCCATGAGGTCTGTGGGATCTGCAACAGGGTTCTGGTTATCAACAATGGGTGCATTGATGAGAAGCTGTCCAGGCAGCCGCACTGATCCCAGGCAGCCACGGCTCTCAGCCGGATTTCCATTACCGATATTTATTTCCTTGACAAATAAAACTCTGTGTATTACTATATACATACCGACGGTATGTATCAAAAAAAAGGAGACACAACACAAATGGCCAGGAATAAATATCCGGAAGAAACCATACAGAAAATATTGGACGTATCTTATCGCCTGTTTTTAGAAAAGGGGTATGAACATACCTCTATACAGGATATTGTCCATGCAATTGGTATGTCCAAAGGGGCCATCTATCATCATTTTAAATCAAAGGATGAGATCCTGGAACGGATCTGTGAGCAATATTACAGTGATATACAGTGGCTGGACGATATTCTTCAGGACTCTTCCCTGAACAGCCTGGAGAAATTAAAAAAGATCTATTACTATGAACTGAACGATGAAAAGAAGCGAAGCTACGACATCATAGCCCTTCCTATGCTGAAAAATCCCAATATGATTGTCATGCAGCTTCAGGAGGCTATACATGAGACTGGGCCTCTCCTGACAAAGCTGATTGAGGAGGGAAATGCGGACGGAAGTATGCACGTGAAGTATCCCCGCCAGCTAGCCGAGACTATGATCCTCCTGGTGAATATCTGGATTAGTCCGGGATGCATTCCCGTATCCCGTGATGACTTTTTCAAAAAGATACTTTTCTATCAGGATATGCTGGAGAATCTGGGGCTTCCATTGATAGACGGCAAATTTGTGAACGTCTGCATGGGATACTATGATGCGGTATTCAGCTCTGTGTCCTGGGACACATAACCTATTATATGCCCCTTCGGGGGTAATTCTTTTATGCATATACATACCAACGGTTGGTATTAAAGGAGGCTAAGAATGAATACTCAAAAATTATTTCACAAAGATTTTACGATTATGGTCCTTGGACAGATTATTTCCCTTTTCGGAAACTCTATCCTGCGCTTTACCCTTTCGCTGTATATTCTGGACACCACCGGATCTGCCGCTGTTTTCGGGAGCATCCTTGCCGTTTCCATGATTCCTACGGTGCTGCTGTCTCCTTTTGGAGGCGTATTGGCAGACCGGGTGAACCGGCGGAATATTATGGTGGTTCTGGACTACTGCACTTCATTTATCATCTTTTTATTTGCTCTGTTGTTTTTCAACAGTTCTTCCCCTGTGATCGCAGTAGGGCTGGTGATGGTCCTGCTCTCTGTCATCCAGGCATGCTACCAGCCGTCTGTGCAGTCCAGCATACCGGTCCTGGTCTCCCAGGATAATCTCATGAAGGCTAACGGAATTGTCATTCAGGTGAATGCGCTCTCCAATCTGCTGGGCCCTATTCTGGCAGGGATCCTGTACAGCTTTGTACCCCTCCGGCTGAATCTCATCATCAGCTGCATCTGCTTTTTCTTCTCTGCCACAATGGAATTGTTCCTGCATATTCCTTTTTTTCCTCAGGAAAAGACCGGGGGCCTGGTCTCTATGGTGAAAAAGGATCTGGGGGAGGCCTTTCATTTTCTCCGCAGAGAGCGGCCTGATATGATGCGGGTACTTGTGGTCATTGCCTGCATTAACCTGTTTCTGTCGGCTATGATAATTGTAGGACTTCCAGTTATTATTAAAATATACCTGGGGCTCTCCACCCAGCACTATTCCTTTGCAGACGCGGCGGTGGCGCTGGGTACGATACTGGGCAGCTGTCTCACCAGTATCTTCCCCGAAAAGATACACTTTAAGACTTCCTACCGCTTCCTCCTGGGTTCCAGCATTGCGCTGCTTCCCATGGGCCTTGCGGTAGTCACAAACCGGTCCCCCGGTCTGTCCTACGGCATTCTTATGGTCTTCCTGATCCTCGCCCTGAGTTCCGCGGCCGTATTTAATGTTGCTGCCCAAACCTACGCGCAGCAACAGACGCCGATCCAGTATCTGGGGAAGGTAGGTTCCTTTATTACTGTGATCTGCGTCTGTGCACTGCCTCTGGGTCAGGCCATGTATGGGGGGCTGTTTCAGCTTTTCCAGAATTCCGTAAGCATTGTTATATTTTTTGCCTGCCTTATCAGCATTTTCATTAGCTTATACACGAAAAAGACTTTAAAAGCTCTGAGGGAGTAGTTACGCCCTTTTTACGGGATGGCGGATCACCGTCTTTAACCGTTCGGGAGCCGTCCTCCGTGGATCCCCCAGATAGATCTCGTGGTGGAGCCGGTTCTCTCCAATGTCTGTGACAAACCCGGACTCTGCAATAAATTGTTCCAGCTTTTCTATGGCAGCCGGCTCATCGTCATAGGGACCGATGTGCATCACCTGACAGCAGAGTCCCTCTGTGTACTTCACAAGCCTTGCAGGGGATAGATCCAGTTCTGGCTTTTTCTTCTGCAGGGCTTTCTTTGCTGTCTCAAAGACTTCCTGTGTCACAAATTCCGGCTGGCGGATCATGGCCGTCCAGCAAAATTTATTCTTATCTGTTATGGTTCTGCCGTCAAAGTATCCATCCTCACCCCACCAGAGGCCCTCCAGAGGGGGAACCACATACTCAAAATATCCTTCCGGCTGTGTCCCGCTCATCTTACTCATTTTAATACCGAAGGACAGACCGTATAGTATTTCCATGGCGGTTTTATACTCCTCTGAGGTGTTTGGATCGCCCTTTCCGTCCACCATAATAAATATCATCTCCGGCACGTCTATGACAGAAGGCTTTGTTTTTGGAAGATACAGATCTTTATAGACCTTTTTATAATCCAGCTTTTCCGGTTTCTGTTCCATTTTCTTAACCCTGCCTTTTGCTTTTTTGGGCTGCTGAAGCTCCGTGCAGGTTTCCTGCACCAGAGCCTTCAAAAATTCCCGGTCCTCCAGATCCTCCACGCAATACATTCCTGGTGTCCCCCCGTGGGGTGCCGCAGGTTCTGCCTCCGGGAGCATTCTGTGTCCGGCGTCAGTTATCTTAATATAGAACTGGTTGTCCTCAACTGTTCCGAAGAAAAGTCCATGGCACCACAGACCATATTCTCCAAAAAGTTTCTTATACGTAATCTCTCCCGCCTCCGCCAGCTGTCCTGCTACATATTTCACAAATTCCAATGTAGACGCCATGTCTTCTCCCTCCCTGTTTTTCCGATAAATACTACTCTTCTCTCAGTGCGATATACATATGGATTTCTGCATTTTCCATATCATTGTTCTGGTATTCTTCAAAGTCACAGGTAAAAGCCCGGGGCAGCTCCATGGCCCACAGTCTGCTCCAGAAATCACCGGCTGCGTTTTCCATATGTCCCCTGACAATAAAACGGGCATACTTTCCAGCCGGTATCTTTCGAACCTCTGTCCCCTCCGGCATATTGCCTTCCCTCTCTATCTCACAGGCCACAGCAGCTGTGTAGTCATCTTTTTCGTCTCCCGCATAATCCGTATAGATGCCCAGTGCCTTCTCATTGCTTTTATGCTCAATAGCCGGATATAGATCCGGTGAGAAAAAGCGCTCCCAGAGGCCTCCAATGACTGCCCCCATATCCGGTGAAGTATTATTGGTCCTGGCACTGATGGCTGCTACGGTCTTTTCCTCTAACTCTACGATGTCATAATTCATACTGTTTTCCTCATTTCTATTTGATAAGGTAAGGATAACACAGAAAACAGGACATCTATATGTCGTCTTTATAGTATTTTTTCCCTATTTCTTTTATGATACAGCAGAACTCCCGGCGGAGATCCTCCGGCTCCAGAAGTTCACATTTATTCCCAAAGCTCAGTATCCAGGAATAAAGGCTGTCCTTATCGGCAAATCCCGATGAAAACAGAAGCCTTCCGTCTTCCTGCTCCTGAAAGCTGTCAATCCCGTATTCCTCGATAAGCCTCCACTTCATATCAGGTTCCAGCAGCACGGACGCCCGGATTAGGTAAGGAAATATTCTTTCATTGTCAATCTCAAAAGGGGGAACCTCCCTGGGAATAAAAGTCTCGCCTGTAGTATCCAGCTTCAGCATCCGGTTCAGCTTAAACATCCGGTAATCCTGCCTCTCCAGACAATACCCCCATACATACCAGGATGCCCACTGAAAAAGAAGCAGATACGGCTCAATCCTCCGCACACTCTCCCCCTTGGGGCTGTAATAGGCAAATGAAATGGACTCCGTTTTGTCAATGGCCCTCTGAATTAGTTCGATCTTCGGAGCCAGAGAAGATTTATACCAGGAGGACAGGTCAATGAGAATATGGCTGTTGGAAGTAAGAACAGAGGAATTGCCCGCAGACAGCTTTTCCATAAGCTGCTGGTATCTGTTGGTGCCGCACACACTGTCCAGACTCCTGAGACCGGCCAGTATAGACTGCATATCCGAAGAGGTGAGAAGAGTCCGATCCATACGGTACCCCTCCATAATGGAAATCCCGCCGTTCTTCCCCTGGATTGTCACAATAGGGATACCTGCCCTGCAGATATCCTCAATGTCACGGTTAATGGTACGCCTTGAAACCTCAAACTTCTCGGCCAGGTAGGGAGCAGTTACCTTCTGCTGCTGAAGAAGGATAGAGAGTATTCCAATCAAACGATCTATTTTCATGAAGGTGACTCCTTTTCTGTAGTAATAGGTACATTGTAGCATACTCAGGGCAATTGGGGACAGGGCATTTGCAAAATGGGACAGGCCGATCCCAAAGTGGGACGTGTTCTTTCTAGAAAGAACACGTCCCACTCAGACTGTAGACAAACTGGTTTTGGGCTTTGTATCCCAGAGCCAGTTTTCTTTTATTAACCAAATTGCGTTCCAAATAAAGTTTGTGTAATGGGCTTCTCCCTCTAGAAGCCCCCATTTCTCTTTCATCCTGGCCAGCTTTTTCAGATTCATGCACGCAAATGTAAGCCCGACCTTCATTTCCATTCGGGCTTTTCCAAACATCTGTGTATATCGGAAACCATGATTCTCCTTTGCACTTCCAAAGATTCGTTCTATGGTTTCTTTCCTTTGGGAATATAATTCTTTCATACCCACGGTTTGGCGGATCTCCTCACACATCTCCATGTAAGGTTCCCATATGTGGCGCATAACCGTCTTTACATGATCTTTGCTTTGGGTACATTTTGCAAGATAGGCACAGCCTGCACAGCTACTTCCACAGCTTTTGTACTCCCGATATCCCTCACGGTTGGTTGTTCGATAGGTCAGCACCTGATTGTTGGGACAGATATAGCAGTCGTAATACTCATCATAAACGTACTCGTATTTCTTGAAGAAACCCTCTTTTGTCAGGGGGCGTTTGTATGGCAGGAGCGGTTTGACTCCTTGATCGATCAAAAGTTTTGCTATACCGGGAGTTTTATATCCTGCATCGCCTATCAGCGTCTCTATTCCGATCCCTTTTATCTTGTCATATAAGGACTTGAAGGTTCTGCTGTCATGATTGTTCCCGGGATGAACGCTATAGCTGAGAATCCATCCATTCTTATCACATGCGGTCTGTACTGCATAAGCAAATACATGTTTATGTTCTCCTTTGCGGAACCATCCGCTTTCCGGATCAGAAGTGCTTGCTTTCACTGTCTTTTCTTCTTTGCCGCCGGCTCCACCGGATGGTGTATTGCTGTCATCCTCTTTTTCTTTCAGCGGACGTTTCCCGTGTGCTTCACGGTCTTCATTGATTTCCTGTTTCAGCAGATCTTCAAAAAATAATGCCTCATCATGAGCAATACGCTTCTGCATCTTTTTATTGTTTGCTCTGGCTTTTACATGGGTGGCATCCACAAAAACTTCAGTAGGGTCTACCAGCTTAAATTTGTAGCATTCAGAAAGGATATGCTCGAATATCTGTTCAAAGAGGTCGGTGTCTTTAAAGCGTCTCGTATAGTTCTTTCCAAAGGTTGAAAAATGCGGCACTTTATCCAGCATATCCAGCCCGAGGAACCAGCGGTAGGCGACATTTACCTCAATCTCTTTTACCGTCTGGCGCATGCTTTTAATGCCATAAAGATATTGGATGAAAGGAATCTTGATCAGCATGACGGGGTCCATACTGGGGCGTCCGTTGTCCTGACTGTATTTTTCTTCTACCAGTTCATAAATGAAGGACCAGTCGATTGCTTTGTCGATGATCCGCAGCAGATGGTCCTGTGGAACCATGTCATCCATGCAAAACAACTGAATCTGTTCTCTTTTTTTATCCGCATTCTGTGTCATCATAAGCATCTCACCGCCTGTATTTGATACATCTATTATACCAAAAAAGAGCCTCAAAGTCTTGTAAGTGCTGACTTTTCTGGCTCAATGGCGAGGAAAATCCGAGGCACTTGTCCTCGGACTTTGTCTACAGTCTGAGTGGGACGTGTTCTTTCTAGAAAGAACACGTCCCACTTTAACCCTTTTCTAAAACATTTCTTTGCTCACAGCGTCTATTTCTTCGGATGTTGCCTCGTACACCCCTTCGAAGGTACTAAGCGGCAGCCCCTGGGAGGCGCCCGGAATGAAGTATAATTTTCCGCATTCCCTGCAGGCTCTTTGTACTTCCCGTCTGACTTCCTCTTTTGTCCATCCGGGATGATCGATGCTTGCGCTGTCAATCCCTCCCATAAAGGAGATCTCCGGACCATATTTCTGGATCAGCTCCGGAATATTATTTGACGTCATAACACCCTGCCAAATATCAATTCCCATGTCTATCATATATGGCACCAGTGTGGCAGCATAAGAATCTGAGTGATGGACAATAAGTTCTACACCGTTCTCCCGATAGCAGCTGTATATTTTCTTGTAGGCAGGAAGATAGAATTCCTCGAACATTTCCGGAGATATGAAGGTGGAAATCTGGCTGCCCCAGTCGTCGTGATGGAAGAGACCGTCCGGTTTCATGTATTTGCAGATTTGCTCCGCATACTGAATCTCCCAGTCTGTTATATAGTCTATCAGCTCGTGCATTGCCTCCGGCTCCTCATAGAAAGCCATCATGCAGTTCTGGATCTCTAAGAGATAATGGCACTGTTCAAATACTCCCGGTGCGATGAAGGCCATAGCGAATTTTTCCTTTCGGTCTACGGATTCTGCGTGCCTGATTGCCGCCTCCCACTCTTCTTCGGGGTAGACAGCGGGAGGCGCTTTTACATAGTCTTTCCACGCAGCAATGTCTTTACACACAATATGTGCCTCATCGTGAATGGGGAATGCTCCCGGCAAGTCCTTGGGCCAGGTTTTGGTAACACCCCATCCTGTTTTCACATCAAGCTCTCCCGGATTGGGATCCGGAAATTTCAGGGTGAAGGGATCCTCTCTTATTATATCGAAGGCCTCATACTGGTTTACAAAACGATCTGGTTTTCCTCCCCGAATAGTTTCAAGCAAATTTTCTCTTTTTGTTAACATACACTTCCCCCTCTCTACATCTTCAGAACCGCCTTGATTACATCCCCATTATGGGAGTCGGCAAATGCTTTATTGATATCCTTAAAATCATAAAATTTTATCAGGCGGTCAAAGGGGAACCGGCCTTTTTTGTAATACTCTATGAGCTGAGGAATAAAGAGCTTTGGAATAGAATCCCCCTCTACAATTCCAATAAGGGATTTGGCATCCCCCATTAACTCCTGCTGCACGTTAATGGTCAGATCCCCCGTTGCCCCCAGAACCACGCAGGTCCCCATGAACCGCACACTTGCCAGGGCCTTTCTTACAAAGTCTCCCACCCCTGTAGTATCTATGCTGTAGTGTGTGCCTCCGTTGGTAATCCTCTTAACCTCTGCCACAATATCATCGCATTCTTTCCGGTTCACTGTATGAGTAGCCCCCAGCTCCAATGCCAATTCCAGACTTTTTTTATTGCCCCCCACGGCAATGATCTTGTCACATCCCGCTATTTTAGCAGCCATAATAGCGCTCATGCCCACTGTGCCGCAGCCAAATACCGCTATGCTGGATCCGAACGCCGGTTTCAGCCGGTTTAAAACCGCTCCTGCCCCTGTCTGTATTCCGCATCCCAGGGGTCCCAGCAGCGCCAGATCAATGGTATCGTCCGTAACCTTTATGGTACTGTTCTGATGTACGACTGCATAAGTGGCAAAGGATGACTGGCCGAAAAATGAAGAAAGCTCCACACCGTTCTGAGACAGGCGTCTGGTCCCGTCGGCCATAACACCCCCAAAGTTGATGGCATTAAAGTTTTCACAGGCATGCTGGTGAGCGGAAAGGCAATTTTCACAGTGTCCGCAGAAGCCAAAGGAAAAGCTTACCCTGTCACCCTTCCTAAACTCAGTGACACCTTCCCCCACATCCTCCACAATACCGCAGCCCTCATGCCCCAGAACAGCCGGAAGGGGAACGGGAATTCCCTGGTGCTGGGCCACCTCATCTGTATGACAGACCCCACTGGCCACTATTTTTACCAACAATTCACCCGCTTTTGGTCCGGACAGTTCCACTTCTTCTATCTGGAAAGGCTGGCCGGCTTCATGTACAACTGCTGCTTGTATTTTCATACGCAATTACCTCCTGGTTCGTTATAATAGATACTCTATGCCGCTTTTTCAATTATATTTAGTATATATTGCACAACACATAAATTCCATTTCCCAAAAGGACATATATACTTTAACATATGTCCCTTTCTGAAAAGAACACCCGGACGAGGAGCTTTGCCCGTGCACTTATAAAGGGCAGTCCCACGAACGCTATCTGGGACTGCCCTTACGGCCGGTATCCGTTATACCTTTAATTATCTATATTCTTCTTTTTATAAAAATATCCAAATAATATAACTGCGGCTACCAACCAGACCAGGATAACTGCAAAAGCCAGTACTGTACTGCCCCCAAACCTTCCCTGTACCAAATTATAATACACCTGAAGCATTGCCCCGAGAGGTGTGATCCTTGCCAGAAATGTCAAAACCGCACCCGATGCCATAGCCGGGGGAACCAGAAAAAGAAGCATAACAGGGATCTGTAGAACGCTGCAGCTCATCTGATCCCTGCTGAGCAGGCCGATAAGAGCACTAATCATAATCACACAGCAGGACCCAAGCAGAGAGGCAAGAATGTACACGGGCATATGCCCCGTTGGCTCCCCTGAGATCAAAAAGATAACCACATTCCCCAGAAACGTGACGCACACAGCCACCAGGATTTTGGATAAAAAGAATTCCATAGCGCTTACATTAGACAGAATCAGTGTTCTCAAGGTAAACTTTTCCTTCTCCTCAGCCACAGAGGTAGATACAATCAACACGCCTGACATACTGCAGTTCATAAGCAGCCCCAGATTCAGAAGGAATACCGAGACCTCTTCTATAGCCAGGTTGGGGCCCACCACATACTTATACAGCAATACAAATGCTACGGGCAGAAGCACACTGGCAGAAATGGCCGGATTTTTTACAAAATCCATCAGATCCTTTTTATACAACGCTCTAAGCTTTCTCATAGATATACTCATTAAAATTCCCTCCCTGTCAGCAGTAAAAATATTTCCTCCAAATTCGGCTCCTGGGAATGTACGGTAAGACAGCGTCCCTGCTCCAGCAATTCACGGATCCGCTCCCCACCTTCCCGGTTTTTGGGATATTTTAGTGTCTCCCGATCCGTGGTCAGCACCTCTATCTCGTCCCTGGCATATTCCAGCTTCAGTTCCCGGGGACTCCCTCCCGCAATCAGCTTTCCCTGATTCAGAATCCCGATTCTGCTGCACAGTTTATCTGCCTCTTCCATATTATGTGTAGTTAAAAAGATAGTAGTCCCCTGCTGGTTGAGGTGCCTTAGCATCTTATGTATCTCCTGGATCGTGGCGGGATCCAGACCGCTGGTAGGCTCGTCTAAAAACAAAAGCTCCGGCTTGTGCAGAAGAGAAGCTGCCAGAACCGCCCTCTGCTTCATACCCTTGGAACACTTTTTCAACAGAGTCTTCCTCTGATCATAGAGCCGCACATTCTCCAGGGTATCCCTCACACTGTTCTTTGGTACGTTGCGAAGCGCCGCAAAAAAGTTCAGGTTCTCCTCTATGGTCATTCTTTCATATAAACCGCTGGTATCAGACAAGATACCGATGCGCTCATAATCCTCTCTCTCCACTTTATCGATCTCTTTTCCAAGGATCCGAATCTCCCCGGACTTTTTCAGCAGCTGTTTTGTCAGCAGCTTCATGGTAGTGGTCTTCCCGGCTCCGCTTGGGCCTAAAAACCCAAACACTTCACCAGACATCACCTGAAAGCTGAGATGGTCCAGGGAAAAGCTGCTTCCAAAATCAAGACACACATCCTCCAGATATATCATTTCCTTCATCTTGCTGTCCTCCTTGTTCTGTTTTGTGTCCATTATGCCACAGCACCCGGGAAATGCAATACCATCCGCTTATTCAGCGCCTTTGCCGGACCAAAAGAAACGAAAATCTGACGAACGGAGCCACAGCAGGGACGAACGGAGACAAAAATCACCAGTGAAATGTCGTTTTCATCTCCTCTATCCGCCCCTTGGATAGTGGAATCTGACTGCGCTCCTTATTGTTCAGAATAAGAACATAGCTATTCTTCGTCCACTTTTCAAACCGCTCTGCCTTCTGAATATTCACAAGATAGGATCTGTGGCATCTGAAAAATCCTGCTTTCTTCAAAGCCTCCTCCAGTTCATACATGGGCAGCTGTGTCTGATACAGAGTCCCTCTGACAGACAGATAACTGCATTTATTCATACTCTCCACATAATCAATATCTCTGGGTTCAAAGAGCAACGTACTGTTTCCTGATTTCGCGGGAATCTTCAGTATCTCCAGTTCTTCCTCCGGGGCCTCCGATTCCTCTCCGTCCTGCTCCACCTCGCAGAATTTACCATCCTCAACGTAAAAGGCAGTACCGGGCATCATAAGCGCATACCTCAGGGAGGAATTGACAGTAACAAACTGCGCGCCTGCCTCCCATCGCTCTTCAATCCAGCGGAGGATCTTTCCCATGGCTCCCTCATTCAAGTTTGTCAGCGGCTCCGCAAGAAAATACAGCTTTGCATTTTGCATACTCACCCGGGCAAGCTGAATCTTTGTATATTCCCCCGGTCTGAGAGACCTGATCTTCGCCTTACGGATGTCCCTCAGGTCAAAATCCTCCAGTATGTCCTCCACCGATCTCGTCTCTCCGAATAAGCTGTGGAAAAATCTGATATATTCCATGACCGTCTGTCGTTCGTATCCTTTGTCCTGAAAGGTAAGAAATGCCGTATCGGCCGCCTCCCAGTGCGCTCTTATATATTGAAATATATCCTCTCCCATCTCCTGGTTGCATTCCAGGTGAATACTCCCATGAGCGGGGATACCTTCCAGGAATTCAGGAATAGAGTCATATATTTTAGTGTCCAATGTACTGTGCCTCCTCCTAACATATTTGAGAAAAATTTTACTATATTATGATGGCTTTGTCCATGTAATACACCAAAACAGGCCTGTAAGTATCACCCAAATGATACTTACAGGCCTGTTTCCATCTAACATCCGTCTGATCCATCCACCTTTGATACCGAAGACCGGAACGGACATTGATGAAAGCTCTCCTCATACAGAATACAGCGGTTTTTTCCCATATTCTTGGCCTGGTACAATGCCTTGTCCGCCTTGTCAAAGAGAACCCTGTATTCTGTCCCGTCCCTGGGAAATACTGCAATTCCCACGCTGCTGCTTACTTTGTGCTGTCCCTGGACATCTGCAAATAAAGAACAGATATCCTTCATTCTTTCTCTGGCATCTTCAGGTGAAAGGATATGTCTGAGAAGAATCACAAATTCATCCCCTCCTACCCGGCCAATGATATCCTCTTTGCGGATATTCCGCTTTAGGCACAAAGATACTGCTGCCAGAACTTTGTCACCAACGCTGTGGCCAAAGACATCATTGATATTTTTAAAATTATCGATATCCATCAGACACACAGCCGTTAATTCCGATTCCCTCTTCAGTATCTGACGTGTTTTCTCTTCCAGTGCGCGGCGGTTCAGCAGCCTTGTAAGAGGGTCCGTGGAAGCCTGGATTTTTAGTTTTTCCGTTTCTGTTTTTTGAGCATTCATGTGGGTCAGATTCTCAAGTCTCCTTTTTACCAGGCGGGGATAAAAAGGCTCCTGAAGAATATCAGAAACCCCAAGAGAGAGCGCCCGATCCAGCTTATCCAGCTCTATATCCTTCATAATCCCAACCACAGGAACCAGCTCAGTAAACCCAGACTGTCTGATTTTTTCCATAGCGTCCCATCCCCCTGCAGCGTCTTCTGAAAAGTCCAGCAGAAGAGCAGATATCCCAAGTCCATAAGTATCCAGAAGGTCCAGGGCAGCCTGACCGCAATTTGTTTCCAGAACTTCAAAAGAGACCTGGCATATGGCACGCAGGTTTTCCATTCTATTTCGGTTGTTCGTAGCAATAATGATTCTGCTTCTTTTTCTTTCAACTCCCATTTTCTATAATCCTGTCTGCGCAGACCAGCCTCCCCTTGATCTGCATGTATTTTAAAATACTGGTAATAAATATACTCGTAATAATTATACGATAATTATTATTATTTTACAACGATATTTACAAGTATAATTTACGATATAACTTAGCAAGGACGGTGATTATTTGGATATATTAGGAAAAATTTCCCAATTACGGGAAGAGCGGCACTGGACAGAGTATCAGCTATCTGTGAAGTCTGGTCTCCCGCAGTCCACCATATCTTCCTGGTATCGAAAGGATATACTTCCCTCCGTATCGTCCCTGGAGAAAATATGCAACGCCTTTGGCATTACCCTCTCTCAGTTCTTTTGGGATGGCTGTGAATCAGTAATACTCTCCCCTATGCAGAAAGAATTGCTGAGACATTGGAACAGATTGAATAAGGAACAGCAAACATCACTTTTAAACTTACTGTCTACCTTTACGTAAATGGTATAAAAAGAGAACCCGGCACATTCCCACTGTATCTGCCGGATTCTCTTTTTACTATTTACTGCCGCAGCAGCTGTTTATCGAATTCAGGGTTAAAGAAATAATAGTTTCTCTCATCTAGCTTTCTCTTCGTCTTCTCGAGAGCCTCACCGAATCTCTGGAAGTGTACTACTTCTCTGGCTCTCAGGAACTTAATGGGATCCCGCACCTCAGGATTCTGAACTACTCTTAAAATATTATCGTAAGTGGTTCTCGCCTTTTGCTCAGCTGCCAGGTCTTCAAACAAGTCTGTAATAGCATCTCCCTTAGACTGGAATTCACAGGCATTAAAAGGAATTCCCCCTGCCGCCTGGGGCCAAAGTCCGGAGGTATGATCAATATAATAAGCGTCAAAGCCCGCTGTTTTGGCATCTTCTATACTCATATCTTTCGTCAGCTGATAGATAATAGCACTCACAATCTCCATATGGGCAAGCTCCTCTGTTCCTATGTCTGTGAGCAGGCCCGCAACCTCTCTGCATGGCATGGTATATCTCTGGGAAAGATATCTCATAGAAGCCGCCAATTCCCCGTCCGGTCCGCCGAACTGGCTGATGATCAGCTGGGCTGTCTTCGGACAGGTTTTTGATATTTTGACAGGATACTGAAGCCTTTTTTCATAATTCCACATTAAATATGCCCTCCTTCCCAAGGTGTTGGACCGTCAACCCAGGTAAAATGCCGCTGGCCGGAGTAATTGCAGAAATCCTGAGAGGCTCCGTGAGAGTTCACACAGACACAGTCAACGGTTAACGGTTCAAACTGCTGTTCATATTCCTGCATAAGCTGCTTTCTTCTATTTTTGCTCTGTTCAAAGAGTTCCAGAGCCTGCTCATCCAGGGGATGTGTATCCAGATAGAGGGTGACATCATTCATTACAAAGCTGATATCATTCAATTCATTTAAAAGCGCTGTTCTGTCAGGCATGGCTTTCACCTCCAGTAATATAAAATGGCAGGTCCAGATCGGCAAAAATTGTGCCTTTTTTCAGAGCTGTTGAAGGATCATAGATCTTTCCCCAGCTCTGGACCGGCACAGATGCCATGGCCAGGATACAGGTACACTCCTGCTGAAAATCACTGCTTTGGGTTCCGTGGCAGGTACATTCCATATCGTATTGCTCCTTTCATTTGTAAAATAAGAACACCGAGGTTCAATTATAGTATGTGTGAGTTGCCACCGAATTACGTTAGTTCTTAAATTGTAATTCTGGGAGATAAAGGATTCCAATTTTAATGATTTATTTTTCACTTGCTGGTGAACTTTTTTATACTTTTTTAATAAATATGTTGTTTTTATAAAATTTTTCTCAAAAAGTGTTAAATCGGTAAAAAAAAAGTCAAGATTGGCTATTACCTTTTTTATTGTACTATATGAAAATAAATATATATATTTTCTGTTTATTTAGTAATCTATCCAAATTCTCTCATATATCAATTATACTTTAGATTATTTTCTTTATAATAAGCAGAAAACACAGGAAAATCCCTCAAATATTTATTACCGAAAGGAGCAGCTATGAACGATATCAGTATCAGAATCAAAGAACTGATGGAAGAAATGAGCCCGCAATTTATCGAAACCTTCCGTCATCTGCACAAGAACCCTGAGCTCAGTTTCCAGGAGTATGACACTACCGAGTACATCCGCGCCATACTCCGGGAACTGGATATTAAGATACTGGACATAGGACTTGAAACCGGTGTCGTGGGACTGCTGGAGGGCAAAGAACCCGGCCCCTGCATTGCACTTCGCGCAGATATCGACGGTCTTCCCATCCAGGAGGAGTCCTCAAGCAGTTATCCCTCAGAGCGCCCCGGCAAGATGCACGCCTGCGGCCATGACACTCATACCGCCTCTCTTTTAGGAGCGGCCCGCCTGCTGGCATCTGTGAGAGAGAACTTAAAAGGCTCGGTAAAGTTTTTCTTCCAGCCTGCGGAAGAAGTAAACCTGGGAGCGAAAAAGTTGGTTGCCCTGGGATGTATGGAGAACCCCCACGTCGACGCTGTCTTCGGCATGCACAATGAACCTCATGTCCCCTACGGATGTGTTGCTGTAAAAAAAGGACCCCTTATGGCCTCTGTAGACAGAATCAATATTAAGATTACGGGCAAGGGCGGCCATGGAGGAATGCCTCAGAAAAATATTGACCCCATTGTTGTGGCAGCCGCCATTATCCAGTCCCTCCAGACTATCGTCAGCCGTAATGTCAGTCCCATTGACTCCTGTGTGGTATCCATCTGCAACGTAAAGGCCGGTGAGGGTACAGTGAATAACGTTACACCTGAGGAAGTCAGAATGTACGGCACCGTAAGAAACTACAGCCAGGATGTTCAGCACTATGTGGAGCAGAGAATCCGGGATATTGTGGAACAGGTATCCGCAGCTTACGGAGCCAAAGGCGAGCTGGAATACATATATGAACTGGCGGTCACTGATAACCACGAACAGTTATTTGATATTGCAAAAGATGCCGTAGAATCCATCGGCGCAGAAGTATTTGATCCTATTCCCGTTACAGGGGGAGAAGATTTCTCCGAATATATGAAATATGCCCCCGGTTTTCTCTATTGGCTGGGTGTAAGAAATGAGGAGGAGGACTGTATCTATCCATGGCACAGCCCCCACTTCAAGGCCGATGAGCGGGCTATCGTAATCGGAGCCGGCACCTATGCCATGGCTGCTGTAAAAGCCATGGAAAAATTCTAATTTCTGCACAAAGGAGGATATATATGAATAAGTTCAAAGAAATCTTTTCCAGCTGGAAGCTTCTTATCACCGTACTGGTGATCGTTATGATATCTGAAAAAATAGGCCTGCTTAAAATTCCTATCGGATCCGGCAGCATTATGTTCCTGCCCCTTCTGTACGCTATGGCTCTGGGGCTAATCCTGTACCTGGCAAAGCCTGTAAAGTGGGTAAATAAAGAGCAGACCTCCATGGCTGATAAATTTATCGTAATCGGTATCTCTGTATTTATAGCCAAAGTCGGCGTCCAGAGCGGCGCTGCCATTGAGGCCGTGATCAAAGCCGGCCCCGCCCTGATTCTCCAGGAGCTGGGAAACCTGGGAACCATTCTCGTTGCGCTTCCCTTCGCACTGCTCCTGGGATTCAAGCGCGAGGCAGTTGGTATGACACACTCTATCGCCAGAGAGCCTAACGTGGGATTTATCGCATCCAAATATGGACTGGACTCAGCCGAAGGCCGCGGGGTTATGATTATCTATATTGTAGGTACTTTGATCGGTACGATCTTTATGGGGGTTATGTCCAGCGTTCTGGCCTCCTTTACCCCTCTGCACCCCTTTGCCATTGCCATGGCAACCGGTGTGGGAAGCGGAAGTATGATGGCAGCCGCCTCAGCTCCCCTTGTCTCCATGTTTCCTGATATGGCAACAGAAATTACAGCTTACGCCGCAACCAGCAACCTTCTCTCCACAGCCGACGGTATCTATATGACCATGTTCATAGGACTGCCTCTGTGTAATTTCCTGTACAGAAAACTAGAACCGGTGCTGGGCAAAAACAGGAAAGTGAAAACCAACTAGACAAAGGAGGAACAAACGATGGAAAAAGCAAAAAAAGGTCTCACCTTAGATACATTTTTAGAATACTGTCTTATCATGCTACTGATCACAGCCATTGCTTATATCGGGAACTGGATCTACAGCGATTTCGGCCTCATGGAGAGCCTTCCCGGGATCCTGATTCTCCTTGCAATTGCCTTTGTGGGCTATACGCTCTCTGAGCTTATCCCCTTTAACATTCCTTCTGTGGTGTATATCAGTATTGTGGGCCTGTTGGTTGCCATGCCTGTCAGCCCTTTAAGCGAAATGGTTGTTGCCTATACCGGAAAAGTGGAAATGCTTCCTCTTGCCACTCCTGTCCTTGCCTTTGCCGGCGTTTCCATGGGGAAGAGCTGGGCAGAATTCAAGAAAATCGGCTGGAGAGGCATCCTGGTGGCAGCACTTGTTATGATCGGTACCTTTGTGGGATCCGCAGTGGTCGCACAGGTTATCTTAAGTATGACGGGTATCATATAATCTCCCCTTCATATATTTTTACTGGTTTGAAAACAGCGGAACCCTGTCTCGGGCTTCCGCTGTTTTCTATGCATCCTAAGGAAGACTTTACAAACATTTTACATCCTGTTTTTTGCCGCTCCTTTATAATAAGAATTAGATATGTAACATTTCAGCTTATAGAAAGGAAAGGAGATTCTGTAGCAATACTACATCCGCTGCAGAGACCGCATATGAATAGAAAAAATACAGTTCGATTTATAATAGAAAGCAGTTTCTCTTCTTTAAGGCCCTCGGAGCAGAAAGCCGGGCAATATGTTCTGGACCAGGAGGAGGATATTTTGGGGCTTTCCCTGGCCGATGCTGCCCGCAATGCAGGAGTGAGCCAGCCTACGGTAATACGTTTTGTAAAGGCCCTTGGGTTTTCAGGCTATAAGGAATTCCAGTACGAGCTCATAAAAGACCGGGCCAGAAAAGAGGAAAAAGAAGGGCAGACTCCGGATGTCCGGGCTATGTACGGATACCGGGTTACTGCCTCCGATTCAGTACAGGATGTTCCTGGAAGAATAATCGCCACCACCATTCAGAGTCTGGAGGATACCCTGAAGTTTATCTCCGGGGATACCCTAAGGCATGCGGTGGATGCCCTGGTCAGCGCCCGCAGCATCTCCATCTTCGGCGTGGAGAACTCCCTGGCAACCGCTAAGGACCTCTGTACCAAGCTCTTATATCTGGGGCTTCCCTGCCATTCCTTTGATGACTATTATCTTCAGAGAATTGCTGCCAGCAACATGGGCAAAGAGGATGTTGCCATAGGAATCTCCTATTCCGGCAGCTCCCGGGATACGGTAGATGTGATGCGCACTGCAAGAAAAAGCGGAGCCAGGACAATAATTATGACAAACTTCAGGAATTCTGTAATTGAAAAATACGCAGATCTCCTGCTCTGCACATCTAATGAACAGCTTCTGTATGGGGACGCCATATTTTCCAGAACCACCCAGTTAGCCCTGGTGGATATGCTCTATCTGGGAATTATAGTAAGCGATTATAACCGTTTTGCCGGCAAGCTGGATAAAAGCAGCCGGATTATCAGTGATAAGGCATATAAGTCCTGAACAGGGGGGCGGGTATTCTGTAGAAATACTACCGAATATCCGCCCCCCTGCCGCTTTCTTCTTTTACATTCTCTTAACCTAATTTTGAACTGCATTTCATTGTTATTCTCCATCCCCATTGCTATAATGACCATGTTCCAGACGGAAACGAAATTCACAGAATCTCTAACGGGCATCCATAAATGCCCGCCAGAACAAGTACATAGCTTATGCAAAGAAAGGAAGTAGAGATCATGCTGCAATTACAACATGTGAAAAAATCATATGACAAAACACCTGTCTTAAAAGACATTTCCCTGGATATCCGGGACGGAGAAATTGTATCCATCCTCGGTCCCTCTGGCTGCGGAAAGACTACTCTGCTGAATCTCATACTGGGAATTACAGATGCCGACAGCGGGTCCATCCTGTTTGATGGAAAGGATATTACCCGTGAACCCATGGAAAAGAGAGGCTTCAATATTGTATTTCAGGACTATGCTCTTTTTCCCAATTTGAATGTATATCAGAACATCACTTACGGGCTAAGAAACAAACCGGAAATTTCCACCCGAGAGGAAGTGGACGAACTGGTTGAACTCCTGGGCCTGGAGGAACATCTGCGCAAACGGATCGATCAGCTCTCCGGGGGACAGAAGCAGAGGGTTGCCCTGGCCCGCACCATGGTGATGAAGCCCAAGATTCTGCTTCTGGATGAACCTCTGAGTGCCCTGGACGGCGTCATTAAGGAGTCAATTAAGGAGCGTATAAAAACCATTGCCAAGGAGTACCATCTGACCACGATTATTGTCACCCATGACCCGGAGGAAGCCTTAACCCTTTCCGATCGGGTGCTGATTGTAAATGAAGGTATGATTTCCCAGTACGATAAACCCTGTGAAATCATACATAAACCTAAGAATAATTTTGTAAAAACCTTCATCCTAAACCAGCTGGAAATCAAACGAAATAACATCTATTCCTTATTTGAAGAAACCGTTGCGGCAAACGGAATGGCTTTTTAAGGGCGGAGAAGAAAAATGAAACATAAAAACAAAGAAATAAAAGTTATTTTTGCTTTCCTCGCCCTTATGTTTGCTGTCTTTCTGGCACTCCCCATGGTGCGCCTGCTGTTAAAATCCTTCTTGGGGGACAGCGGATTTTCACTGGAAAGCTACCTCTCTGTATTTGCATCCAGAGGATTCGGGAAAGCTTTGGGAAACAGCTTTCTTGTGGCTTCTGTCAGCGCCCTGACTACCACAGCCATTGCCTTCCTTTTGGCCTACACCATTCATTACACCAACGTATCAGGACGGGCGAAATCCCTGATACGGGGAGCTGCGCTGCTTCCCATGCTTCTTCCAACCATAACCTACGGATTTTCCATAATTTATTCCTTTGGAAAGCAGGGACTTCTCACCCGTTTGTTTGGACGGCAGCTCTTTGATATCTATGGTTTTAACGGGCTGCTGCTGGGGTATGTGATCTACACACTGCCCATCTCCTTTCTGCTGATAAACAACACCATGGGGTATATCGATAAAAAATACATGATCGTTTCCCGTATTATGGGGGATAACGGGCTTTCTGCCTTTATGATGACCATAATCCGCCCTCTTTTGGGAACGCTGGCAGCTTCCTTTATCCAGTCCTTTTTTCTGTGCTTCACCGACTTCGGGATTCCCGCTTCCGTGGGAGGAAAGTTTCAGGTCATTGCCGGCGTACTGTACAACGAAATGCTGGGGAGCGTGCCTGACTTTAATAACGGGGCAGTTGTCGCCATGGTGATGCTGATTCCCTCTGTGGCCAGCATTTTAGTACTGCAGTATCTGGAACGGTATAATGTTCGATACAGTAAGATTTCGGTCATAGAACTACATAAAAATAAGGCCAGGGATTGGGTGTGCGGCATCCTCAGCACTCTGATTATAACCGGAGTCCTGTCAGTCTTTGCTGTTATCTTTGTGGTTCCCTTTGTCTCAGAATGGCCTTATGAAATACGTTTTACCTTAGAGCACGTGACCGCTGTATTTGCAGACGACGCCCTGTTCGGTGTATGTAAAAACTCCCTGTTTACCGCTATTGTCACGGCCGTTTTCGGTACTCTGGCTGCCTACGGCGCCGCTCTGGTCACTGCCAGAAGCACCGTAAATAAGAAGCTTAAGAATATTATTGAGGGGATTGCCCTTATCACCAACACCATCCCCGGCATGGTAATCGGTCTGGCCTTTCTGTTTAGCTTCTCCGGAACTGCTGTTCAGAACACATTTTTCATTATCATTGTATGCAACGTTATTCACTTTTTCTCTACCCCCTATCTGATGATGAAAAATTCTCTCGCCAAGATGAATGCTTCCTGGGAAACAACGGCTATGCTTATGGGGGACAACTGGGTAAAAACGATTCTCCGGGTAGTCACTCCCAACGCGGTGTCCACCATCCTGGAGGTATTCAGTTACTACTTCGTAAATGCAATGGTAACCATCAGTGCAGTCATCTTTATCGCAGGGGCCAGGACTATGGTGATTACAACAAAGATTAAAGAATTACAGTACTACAATAAATATAATGAAATCTTTGTGCTGTCTCTACTGATCCTCTTTACCAACCTGGCCGCAAAGTCTCTGTTTCAGTATCTGGCCAACCGGAAAGAAAAAACTGCTGGGTCAAAATCCAGAACAGTGAAAATAGCACAGTGATTTTTAATAATTATGAAAATGATTTATTGACACTGAGAAGTAAAAGGAGGAGAATACATTATGAAAAACACAAAAAAATTACTATTGTTAGGTTTAGCGGCATCTCTGGGAATCAGCACAATACTAGGCGGATGCGGTGGCAGTTCAGATAAAGATAAGATTGTAATCTACTCCAATGCTGATGATGAAGCGATCACTGCCATGAAGCATGCGTTGGATAACAACGGATTTAAGGATCAGTACATACTGCAGTCCTTCGGGACTTCTGAGCTGGGAGGCAAGCTTCTGGCTGAGGGCTCCAATATTGAGGCTGACCTGGTTACTATGAGCACCTTCTATTTAGAAAGTGCCCAGGAGCAGAATAAGATGTTCAAAGACCTGGATTTTGATGTTCAAACGTTAGACACGTATCCTTCTTACTGCGCTCCCATTACTGCACAGGAGGGTGCTGTCATTATCAATACGGAAATGATGAAAGACAATAATCTGCCTGCCCCGGCCTCTATAAAGGACCTGGCCAATCCGGAATATAAAGATATGGTTTCTGTCACAGATATCAATTCTTCCTCCACAGCATGGCTTCTGATTCAGGCCCTGGTATCTGAGTACGGAGAAGACGGAGCCAAAGATATACTGAAGGGGATCTATAAGAACGCAGGGGATCACATCGAAGACTCCGGTTCCGCACCCCTGAAAAAAGTCAGAGCCGGAGAAACCGCCATCGGTTTCGGACTGCGCCATCAGGCGGCAGCCGACAAGGAGTCCGGACTGCCTGTGGATTATATAGATCCGGCAGAGGGGAACTTCTCTCTGACCGAGTCAGCTGCGGTTTTAGACAAAGGAGCAGACAGCAAAGAGACTGCCATGGATATGGCAGAGTGCATCATTAAAAATGCAAGGGAAGAGCTGCTGACTGCCTACCCCATCCCTCTCTACGAGGGAGAAACCGATGGTACTGCAGACAAATCCGGCAATCCCAAGGTTTTCAGTGAACCATTAACCGTAGAGCTGCTTAAGCACCATCAGGAGCTTTCTGACAGCTGCAAACCAGAATAAAGGATAACTCCTCCGGGAAACCGGAGCTGGAAAAATATATGTTACAGGAGAAGACAAAATGAAAAACTACAAATTACTCACACCCGGTCCTCTGACCACAACAGAAACTGTGAAAAAGGAGATGCTGTTTGACCACTGCACCTGGGATGATGACTACAAACAAATTACCCAAAGTATCCGCAGACAGCTCCTCTCCCTGGCCCATGTATCCGGGGAGGACTACACTGTAGTGCTCATGCAGGGCAGCGGCACCTTCGGCGTTGAATCCGTGCTCACCAGCGTGACCGGTGACCATGACCGCCTTTTAATCGCGGCAAACGGGGCATACGGGGAACGTATGGCTGATATTGCAGCCCATGCCGGGATCCCCTTCCTTCTATACAGCCAATCCTACGATAAAGTTCCGGATCCGGAGGAGATCGGGGTGCTGCTGGAACAGAACCCGGATATTACCCACGTGGCCATGGTGCACAGCGAAACCACTTCTGGAATTCTCAATGATATTGCCTCTGTAGCAAAGGTAGTAAAGGGTGCGGGGAAAACTTTTATCGTGGACGCCATGAGCAGCTTCGGAGGCGTGGACATTCCGGTAGGAGATCTGGGTATTGATTTTCTGGTAAGCAGCGCAAACAAATGTATTCAGGGTGTTCCGGGATTTTCTTTTATTATCTGTAACCGGGAAAAGTTAATAGAAAGCAAAGGTAAGGCAAGAAGTCTTTCTCTGGATCTCTATGACCAGTGGGAGACTATGGAAAAGGACGGCAAGTGGAGGTTCACATCTCCCACCCATGTGGTTCTGGCATTCTCTCAGGCGCTGAAGGAGCTGGAACAGGAGGGGGGAATACCAGCCCGCAGCAGACGGTATGAAGAGAATAATCATCTGCTGATTCAGAGAATGAAGCAGCTTGGGATCGAGCCCTATATCGGGAACGGCCATCAGGGCCCTATCATTACCACCTTCTTTTATCCGGAGAATCACAGCTTCTCCTTCCAGGAAATGTATCAGTACATAAAAGATCGTGGTTACGCCATCTATCCCGGGAAAGTAACAGAAGCGGAAACCTTCCGTATCGGGAATATTGGCGAGATCTATAAAGAAGACATTAACCGTCTATGTGATATTCTGGAATCATTTTTGAAGGAGAAAGGCTTATGAAGACGTGTGAATTGGTAATTTTTGACTGGGCGGGAACCACCGTAGACTATGGGTGTTTTGCACCGGTTCAGGCATTTGTAGAGGTATTTAAGCATTTCGGGATTGACCCCACTATGGAAGAAGTGAGAAAACCTATGGGAATGCTGAAGCGGGACCATATAAAAACCATGCTTGCCATGCCCAGAATCCAGGAGCTGTGGCTTCAAAAAAATGGGACGGCTTCTGGGGAATCGGACATCGATGAAATGTACGGACTTTTTGAGGAAAAGCTTATGAGTATTCTCTCAGATTTTTCTTCCCCAAAACCCTATGTCTTAGAAACAGTTGCAAAGCTCAGGGAGATGGGAATTTCTATTGGTTCAACCACAGGTTATACCGATGAAATGATGTCCATTGTGACAAAGAAAGCTGCCCAACTCGGGTACGCGCCGGACGCCTGGTTCAGCCCAAACTCTGTGAATAATATGGGACGACCCTACCCGTATATGATTTACCGCAACATGGAGCAGTTCCGGGTACACGCTGCCGATCGTGTGGTAAAGGTGGGGGATACTGTCTCTGATATCAGAGAAGGTAAAAATGCAGGTGTATACACCATAGGGATCATTGAGGGAAGCTCTGAAATAGGGCTCACCCAGGAGGAATACCAAACACTTCCCCTCTCACACCGGGCACCTTTGATACAGAAGGTGAAGGCCCGCTATCTTGAGGCAGGAGCTGACGCAGTGATTATGAATATGTCCGGGCTGATTCCTCTGCTGGAGGCAATTTCTGAGTAAAAGCCGGTACATGTCTGCAGGGACAGGGATGCAAATCCCTGTCCTTGTTGCGTTTTCTACCTATTATGTGCTAAAGTTATAAGAGCAGCAGATTAAGCACTGCACCTAAGGGAAAGGAACTTGGTTTATGATTAGAAAATTTCAGGATGTTAGTATGATACAAAGCGTGCTCCATGAGGCTATGACAGGCCTTTGGATTATAGAGCTGGAAAATGATCTGCCGCCCCGCATGTATGCGGATCCCACGATGCTGGAGCTTTTAGGCCTGGAAGAGGAACCCTCTCCGGAAGAATGCTACTGCGCATGGTATGATAATATCTCAGAGGACTACAGAGCCATTGTGGAGCAGGGAGTAAACGAAATCCTGCTTAAGGGAAGGGCTGAGGTTCAGTATTGCTGGAAGCATCCACTTCTGGGTGAGATATTTGTCCGATGCGGAGGTGTCCCGGACCACACCTTCAAAAATGGTGTCTGCCTCCAGGGATATCACCAGAATATTACGGATACCGTTATGCTGAGAAAAGAAAAGGAACAGCTGGAGGAACTGAATCAGGAAATTATCGGCTCCCTTTACGACTTGTTCTTTGCTACCTACCGTATGGATTTAAACACCTGGAAGATTCAGACCATCCAGTCCACAGAATGTACGCAGCATCTGCGGGCGGAAAATATTCATTATTCCGAATTTTTACAGTGGGTACTGCCGTTTATCCATCCGGACGACAGGGATGCTGCAGAAAAAGATTTTTCCCTCTTACACTTTCAGAAGCTGATCCATGATGGACTGGACCGCTTCACTGGAGAGTACAGGGCCAGGTTCAAAGAAGAGTACCGCTTCATCTCCTGTACGGTCTATTTTGGAAAAGGAGTGCCTGCTCCGACCTGGGCGATCCTGGCACTTCAGGATACCCACGAGCAAAAACTCCGGGAGGCTGACAGCCGAAAAGCCCTGACGGACGCCTATGAGATAGCACAAAAGGCCAATAATGCCAAGAATGATTTCCTGTCCAAAATGTCCCATGATATCCGCACCCCCATCAATGCCATAGTCGGCATGACTACTCTGGCAAATCTGAGAGCAGACGACAGTACCTATGTGAGAGAATGCCTTGACAAAATAGCTGTATCCAGTGAGCTGCTTCTCTCTCTGGTCAACGAAGTCCTGGATATGAGCCGGATTGAGAGCGGACATTTTGAACTTTCAGCAGAACCCCTGCACCTTCCCGGTCTTGTAGATTCCGTACTCTCTGTGGTCCGGCCTGCCATAGATGAAAAAATGCAGCATCTGAGCGTAATATACAAGGACATTGCTCACCCGGAAGTCCTGGGTGACCGTCTCCGGCTTCAGCAGATTTTACTGAATATCCTGACAAATGCCAATAAATATACACCGGAAGGCGGGTCTGTAACCGTCTGTCTCACGGAACGGCCTACCGCCTCCACGCAGTTTGCAGGGTTCTGCATTTCTGTCAGAGACACCGGAATCGGCATGTCTGAGGATTTTCTCCCCCATCTGTTTGAGCCTTTTGCCCGGGAGTCAGACTCCAGAACCAGCAAGAACCCCGGTACCGGACTGGGAATGGCAATTACCAAAAGTCTCCTGGAGATGATGAGCGGCTCTATAGAGGTGGAAAGCTGTCCCTCAAAGGGGAGCTGTTTTACCATTACCTTTGATCTTTTATTGCCAAGTAAGCGCAAGAACACTTCCTCCTGCGAGAACGGTCCGGAAGAGCCCCCGGATATCAGTGAACTGCATCTGGATGGGCACCGCATATTGCTGGCAGAAGATAATGAACTGAATATGGAGATTGCCAAAGAGCTTCTGGAATTATCGGGAGCTGCGGTGGAAACGGCCTGTAACGGTGAACAAGCTTTTACTATGTTTCTGAATTCTCCCTCACAATATTACGATATTATTTTTATGGACATCCAAATGCCTGTGATGAATGGTTATGAGTCCTCCAAAGCCATACGCAGCCTGTCACGGCCGGATGCCGGGCAGATACCTATCATAGCCCTGACTGCCAATGCCTTTATTGACGACATTATTCTGGCCCGAAATGCCGGTATGAATGAACATGTCAGCAAGCCGGTACAGCTGGAGCAGCTGGCCAGAGTGCTCAACAGTTATCTTTAAAGTCCCGGGATTACCCTCCGGCGCCTGACCATCTGTCCTTTACCTTGCAGAACAATACCCCTACTGCAGTGCTGATCAGGGTAGCCACAATGGCCGGGCCTACGATTCCTGTAGGATTTACACTTCCGTACTGGCTGCGGTAGGCTATGATATTGACCGGAATCAGCTGCAGGGATGAGATGTTGATAATTAAGAAGGTGCACATCTCATTGCTGGCAGTTCCCCTGGCTGCTGCCCTCACCCGCTTTTCCGGCCGGGGGGATTCTCTGCGTTCCTCCTCCAGTTTGGCGAGCTCATCCATGGCCTTGAGACCTGCAGGTGTAGCTGCCCAGCCCAGTCCCAGAAAGTTAGCTATCATGTTGGCGGAGATATACTCCATGCACTTGTGCCCCTCAGGAATTCTTGGAAATAGGAAACGTAAAACAGGACGCATTTTCCGGGTCATCCCGTCAATGAGTCCTGATTTTTTTGCAATTTCCATGATTCCCACCCACAGCGCCATAATTCCGGCCATGGTGATACACAGAGTAACCGCTTCCTTTGCAGAGGAAAGAGCGGCGTCCGTTACTTCGGCCATTCTCCCGGTCATCATGCCGTAGGTAATCCCAATAAGTATCATGGCTCCCCATAAAATATTTAACATAGGCCTTCTCCTCATGTTTTTTATACTATATGAGGACAGGTAATGAATTATTCGTTATTTATGAATTCAGGGCGTCCAGCCCCTCATCATCTGTACTGATACGTATGACACGGCTTACATCATATACAAAAATCTTTCCCGCGCCGGTCTCACTGGTCTTCAGCACCTTTTTTGTCACATCTATGACCTCGTCTACCTTATCCCCGGGGACAATCACCTCTACCTTAATTTTTGGCAGAAGATCCACTTCCACTTTGTCATCGCTGTAATACCGAACAGTACCTCCCTGAAGGCCATTTCCGTCCACTCTGGTTACCGTCATTCCTGAAAGCCCTACTTCCTTAAGCGCCCTTCTCAGATCCGTCAATTTCTCCGGATTAAATATTATCACTACATTACTGATCTGTCCCATGTGTTTCCTCCTTGCCTTTGGCTACTCACAATTTAACAGTTCCTGATAAATCTCTCTCTTGCTCACTCCCCGATCCTTGGCCACCAGCTTCATCGCCTCCTTACGTGTATGCCCCCGGGTTTCATACAGTTCCATATGCTCTTTCAGAGGCATACGGCTCCATTCCTCCTGGGACTCCTGCTCCATCTCCCGGCGGCTTCTGCCCTCCAGAACAATAACACATTCGCCCCTGGGCTCCGTTGTATGGTAATACTCCACAGCTCCTTGCAGAGTCGCAGAGTATGCTGTTTCGTGCTTTTTCGTCAATTCCCGGCAGATAGTAACCTTCCGGTCCCCCACCGCCTCTAAAAGCTCCTCCAGGGTACGCACCAGTCTGTGGGGTGCCTCATACAGAATACACGTCCTTGTCTCCGTCTTCAGCTCCTCCAGCACAGCCTGCTTCTCCTTTTTATCCCCGGGAAGAAAAGCCTCAAAAGCAAATCTTCTGGTGCCAAGGCCAGAAAGGGTAAGCGCCGTAATACAGGCACAGGCCCCGGGCAGAGAAGTAACCTCTATTCCCGCCTCATAGCACATAGCCACCAGCTCCTCGCCCGGATCGGATATCCCCGGTGTTCCCGCGTCAGTAATCAAGGCCACATTAATCCCCTGCTCCATCTGGCTAATCAGGTAGCGGCCCTTGTCAATCTTATTATATTCATGATAGCTTGTCATTGGGGTCTGAATCTCAAAATGATTCAACAGTTTTACACTGTTTCTGGTATCCTCCGCCGCTATCAAATCCACTTCCTTTAAAGTACGCAGGACCCGAAGCGTAATATCCTCCAGATTCCCTATTGGTGTGGCACATAGGTATAGCTTGCCTTTCATAAATACTCTCCTTAAAAGGGACAGGGCAGTTCCATTTTGGGACACCCCTTCCCCATTCTGGGACGTGTTCTTTTTAAAAAGAACACGTCCCACTTTCATAAATTTCCATCGTTTGCCTGGTATACACCCCCGGCTTTTCATAAATAATCAGAGGCGGCTCCACCTTTATCCTGGAATTCCCCCTCAACACCCCTTCTATCAGCACCAGATTGGGTTCCTTGTCCAGATATGGATGCACCAGCTGCATCCGCTTGGGCTCAAGGTGGTATTTCATCATTGTACCCATTATCTCAGCCAGCCGGAACGGGCGGTGTACCATATAGAATCTGCCTTTGCTTTTCAGCATTTTAGCTGCCTGTCCAACCACATCCTCCAGGGTACAGAGCATTTCATGTCTGGCAATGGTCTTGGCCGTATTAGCATTCTGCAGTCCATGGGAGTGGATCATATACGGGGGATTACTGGTCACTACATCAAAAGAGGCCGCCCCAAATATGGTCGCGGCCTCTTTGATATCTCCGGTAACAATAGAAATTGTGTCCTCCAAATGGTTGTACGCCACGCTTCGCCGCGCCAGTCGGGCGCTCTCCTCCTGAATCTCCAGTCCGGTATAATGGGCTCCCTGGGTGTGGGCCTTTAGCAATATGGGTATAATCCCATTGCCGCAGCCCAGATCCAGCGCCTTTTCCCCCTGCCTCACCTTTGCAAACCAGGAAAGCAGTACCGCATCAATACCGAAACAGAATCTTCCGGGGTCCTGTATGATTTTGTAACCATTTTGAAGGTCATCTAAACGTTCTCCATCTAATAACGCTGCTGTCATCCAGCTCGTTCCTTCCTGTCTGATCTATTTTTCCAATTCTTCCAGAGCTTTTAATTCTTCCTCTGAAATCTTAACCTTCTTATGCTTGGGTTTAAACTTCAGTTCTTCAACCTTATACTCCCGAATCTCTTTTTCATCATTCACATCCACAATCACCTTCACCAGCTGACGCAATACACTGACACTCTGAACCTCGCCCCGGAGTCCCTCCGGTGTAGTTACCGTGTCCCCGGTGCCCGGAAGTCTGCGGTTCAGCTCCTCATAGGTCTCCTGCTCATTTTTCAGGCAGCACATAAGTCTTCCGCATACCCCGGATATCTTTGTGGGATTCAGGGATAAATTCTGTTCCTTCGCCATCTTGATGGAGACCGGCGCAAATTCTGAGAGATACGTATGGCAGCACAGCGCCCGGCCGCAGATCCCAATCCCCCCCAGTATCTTGGTCTCATCTCTGACTCCAATCTGGCGTAGCTCGATTCTTGTCTTAAAGACAGCCGCCAGATCTTTTACCAGCTCCCTGAAGTCAATCCTTCCATCCGCTGTAAAATAGAACAGTACCTTATTATTGTCAAAGGTATACTCTACATCTATCAGCTTCATCTCCAGGTTATGTGCCTGAATCTTTTTCAGACAAATCTGGTAAGCTTCCTTCTCTTTTTTTCTGTTCTTCTCCTCTTTCTCCGTATCCTTTTGGGTAGCCACACGGATCACTTCCTTCAGAGGCTGGATTACTTTGCTGTCCTCCACATCTCTGGGAGAAAGCACGACCGAACCGTACTCTACACCTCTCGCGGTCTCCACAATTACATGGTCTCCCGCTTTTATGTCAAATCCTTTGGGGTCAAAATAATATATCTTCCCCACATTCCGAAAACGAACTCCTATTACTCTTGTCATGTTTAATTCTCCCTGATGGTAAGGAACAGCAGCTCCATAACCAGTTCAAAGTTTACATTGGCATTCAGCCGCACCTTAGCAGTCTCAACGGCATTGATAATTGTCTCAAGACCTTCATAAGAACTTTTTCTGGCCCGTTCCTTAATATAATTAATCTCCTGGCGGAACACCAGGCTGTCTACCTCCCGGGTAGCTTTAAATAAAAGTACATCCCTAAACCACAGCAAAAACAAATCCAGATATTCATAGATCGTATTCTTTTCTTGGGTAAGAGACTTAATGGTGTCAATCAGATCATTGAGCTCCATCTCTTCCGCATGCCTGAGAATCTTAAGGGCAGACTCTGTCATCTCATTGAACTCCTCCGAGGAGGCAATCTGCTCTGCCTTTCCCACATTCCCCTGGGCAAAAGAAACACACATATCCGCCTGATAATCCGGAATATGAAGCCGTTCCATTAGGTAAGTCTTAATAAGATTATCCCCTACCGCCTTGAGATTAAGCACAACACAGCGGGACAAAATAGTTGGCAGGAGAGCACTGACATTATTCACCAGCAGCATTACCACCCCATAGGACGGCGGCTCTTCTATTGTTTTAAGAAGAGCATTCTGTGCCTGAGCCGTCAGCTTTTCCGCATCATTAATAATGTATATCTTATAGGGACTGGCATACGGCTTAATCTGAATATCCCCGATTACCTGTTCACGTATATCTTCTATACTAATTGTATTCGGCTTCTCGTGAGTTACATTAATGATGTCAGGCTGATTTTTGCTGAGTGCCTTCTTACAGGAAGCGCATTCCAGACAAGGCTCTATTCCTCTCTTTTCACACTGTAATGTCATGGCAAATAAATTAGCCAGAAGCTTTTTCCCGGATCCTGTCTCCCCGGCAAAAATGTAAGAATGAGATACCTTATTCATAGCCACCGCATTCTGTAAATGCCGGATAATCTCTTCGTGCCCTAAAACCTCTTCAAACCCTTGCATATAACTCACCTCTATCCTTCGCAGTTTAAATCCTTTTGGATCCCGGACGCTGTATGTCCGTTGTAGCCATTATAGCATAAATTGTTTTCAATATACAGACTTAATCTCACAACTCACCGCAATTCATACAAATACTCTCTGATTTCCTCCAGGCAGTCCTCTAATACCTCATTGCGGAATCTTTTTCCAATACCTGCTTTCTGGATATTCTCCTCAGAAAAGTCCTCCGCATCTGCCAGAAAGCGCCTGCAGAGTTCCCCGTACCTGGGTTCCTCCTGCTTTTCTTCCCGCTTTATAGCCCTTTTCAGGCGCTCTCCATCCTCTACTTCTATATAAATGGGACACATAACCCCTTCTCCGAAATACTCTCTCATCCTATTATAGGACTCCAGAGTACCTATCCCCAGATAGCTGCTGCTGTCCAAATCAACCTGCCCGTCATCTGCGGTAAAATAACTCCAGATCCCATGGACTGTCCGGTAATCCCTAAGCTCAATAATCTTACCTTCTCTCTTCCACTCCTCCAGCCTCTCCGGTGTCACAAAGTGATATTCTCTTCCCTCCTGCTCCCCCATGCGGATCGGTCTTGTGGTATACAATACAATAGGCCTTAGCCTAAGCACCTCATCCTCCAGCAGCCTTTCATATATTGTATCCTTCCCTGAGGAACTCTTTCCCATAATGTAAAAAATCTTTCCCATCTCTGCTCCCTGCCATCCTCTTAGATATCTGTAACTCTACTGGCAAACCACTTGTATCCTCTGGTTTGTATAATCAGCGGGCCCCTGGAGATCAAGCCCCATATTCTGATACTCCCGCACCTCATCTATCAGTCTCTCTGTAATCATCTCCCCGGGAACCAGCAGCGGTATGCCGGGAGGGTACAAGTACAGGTATTCCCCTGAAATTCTTCCAGGACTCTCCCATAATACTACCGGTTTCCTATCCCGTTCCAGGGCATCCGCAATGGTCAGCCTCTGCTCTCCGTAATTCCAGTACCCGCAGTATCCACATCCATGTTCAGAATCATCCGCCTTATCCACATTTTGATCAATTTCCTCCAATGCTGTGGATAACCGCTCATAACCCAGAGCAGTATCCATAATGCTTGTCATTCCCAGCACATAATCCCTGGCAGCCATCTCCATAGGCAGATGATACTTATCTAATAAAATAGAATATAATTGCGCTCCCGTCAAGCGGCAGCCTTTGGTAGATATTAGAAGCTTTGAAGGGTCCATGGCATAAATTCCGTGTGTCCCCTCAAGACTGCGAGGAACCAGCTTCAAATTTTCCAAAGGTTCCAGACGCTTCCGGTGTACTTTCAAAAGCCCCGCATACTCTTCAAACAGCCGCTCTCCATCATCTGTTACCAGGCCCAGTCCATACTCTATGCTTGCCATCAATACATAGGAAGGACTGCTGGTCTGATAAATTCCCAGAAACCGTTCCAACGCTTCCCTGGGGACTCTTTGGCTTCCCAAATGTACCAGTGCAGTCTGAGTAAGACAGGGCATGGTCTTGTGCAGGCTCTGTACCGTCAAATCTGCCCCGCAGGCCAGGGCCGGTTCCGGAAAGTAGGGATGAAATCCCAGGTGTGCCCCATGCGCCTCATCTACCAGAAGCGGTATTTTGTATCTGTGGACAATCTCACTGATCCCCCGAATATCAGATACTACTCCGTCATACGTAGGTGAGGTAAGGATCACAGCCTGAGTCCCGGGATTGGCCGCCAGCTTCTCCTCTACCTCCCGGCAGGTAATCCCCCCATTCAATCCGTATCGGTGTTCCGGCTCCGAGTCCAGGTAGACCGTTTGGAGTCCCCGCAGATAAGCGGCATGGTACACGGATTTGTGGCTGTTGCGGGCCATAAGAAGGGTTCCTCCCGGGGTAGTACAGGCGGAGATCCCACTCAGAATCCCGCCAGAACTTCCATTTACGCAGTAATAGGTTTTCTCTGCTCCATAGAGACACGCCGCCCGTTCCTGGGCATCCTTTAAGATTCCCTCAGGGTGATGGAGATTGTCAAATCCTTCAATCTCCGTGATGTCGATAGAAAAAGGACTACTAAAAGTCCCCTTCCCTGCGCGCCTCTTATGGCCGGGCATGTGAAACGGGTAGTAATCCTTAGTACTGTATGCGTTCAGTAATCCGTCTAATCTTTTCATATGCTATGCTTCCAGTTCTCTTATACCTTAAATCGGTAGCCTACGCCCCAGATGGTTTCAATATACTGAGGCTTGGCTGTATTATACTCAATCTTCTCACGAATTTTCTTGATGTGCACCGTTACGGTAGCAATATCTCCGATAGACTCCATGTCCCATATCTCTTTAAAAAGTTCATCCTTCGTAAATACCCGGTTGGGATTCTGTGCCAGAAAGGTAAGCAGATCAAACTCCTTGGTAGTAAAGTTCTTTTCTTCTCCATTTACCCAGACTCTTCTGGCTGTCTTATCAATCTTTAGACCCCGTATCTCAATAATGTCGTTTTCCTGGACCCCTGTTCCAATCAGCCTTTCATACCTGGCAAGGTGGGCTTTTACTCTGGCTACCAGCTCGCTGGGGCTGAAAGGTTTTGTCATATAGTCATCCGCTCCAAGTCCAAGGCCCCTGATCTTATCGATATCATCTTTTTTAGCGGAGACCATAATAATAGGCGTATTTTTCTGTGCCCGGATCTCCCTGCAGATCTCAAATCCATCCAGCTCGGGAAGCATTAGATCCAGTATAAACAGATCATAATCTCCCTCCAGGGATTTTTTCAGTCCCACATCTCCCCTGTGCTCGATTTCCACCTGGAAGCCGCTGAGTTCCAGGTAATCCTTCTCCAGATCCGCAATTGCCTCTTCATCTTCGATTATCAATATCTTACTCATTCACTGGTACCTCCTGATATTTTCTAAGGACAAAGTACATCACTGTCCCAATATTTTCCTTGCTTGTTGCCCACACTTTACCTCCGTGGTCCTCAATGATCTTCTTAACAATAGAAAGACCAATACCGCTTCCTCCTTTTGATGAATTTCTGGAAGCATCTGTCCGGTAAAACCGATCAAAAATATTGGACAAATCCTTTGCTGCGATTCCTTTGCCGTTATCCTCGATCTCAACCTGAATGAAATCGCCGACATCTTTCACCCGAAGGTTGATGAATCCCTTAGACTTATTCATATATTTAAGAGAATTCCCTACGACATTATTAATTACCCGCTTCATCTGCTCTGCATCAGCAATCACTACCACATCCTGATCCACATAATTGTAATATCCCAGTTCAACTCCCTTGGATTCCAGCTCCAGTCCCAGCTCCTCCGCACAGTCATCAAAGTAATCTGTCACATGGATCTTGCTGAACGTATAGGGAATGCGGTTGGTGTCAATCTTAGAATAAAAAGTCAGTTCATTGATCAGCCTGTCCATATCATTGGCCTTGCTGTAGATTGTCCTGATATACTTGTTCATCTTCTCCGGGGTATCCGCAACCCCATCCATAATTCCCTCCACATATCCCTTAATGGCAGTGATAGGAGTCTTCAAATCATGGGAGATATTGCTGATCAGTTCTTTATTGTCCTTGTCAAACTGTACCTTTTCCTCCGCGGATTCCTTCAGCCGCTGCCTCATCTCCTCAAAGTCACTGCACAGGTCGCTTATCTCATCCACGCCTTCCCCTTCAATGGTAAAGTCCAGATTCCCTTCTTTGATATTCTGTGTAGCCACCTTTAATTTATTCAGGGGAGTGATCACTCCCTGGTATATCCACAGTGTAAGTCCGAGACTGGTAATAAACAGAATCAGAACCACCACTCCCAGCATATTCTTCATCAGAGACTGCACCTGAGGAATCGTCTCAACTGCACTGGTCACAATAAAGGCACTCCCGTCATCCCCGTTGTCCAGGGTAAAGTCAACCTGCTTCACCAGTGCCTGCAGTGTACTCCCCAGGTAAATCCCACTGTCCGATCCAGCCCGGAAATCACCAGATTTAGGGAGACTCTCCAGAAGTTCCGACTGATCCCCTTTGGCTCCGCAATAAATAATATTGCCATCCATCCGGACAATAAGAAAAGAGTATTTCGTTGACAGCTCTGTATTGATAGAATCCAGATACTGCACATCCTCAAAAGAATCCGGTTGATTCTTCGCCTGCTGCTGCAGGGAGTCAAAAGTTTTCTTTGTCATACTGCTCAGCATCTGCAGAGAGTTAGATAAATTCTCATATGTGGGATTCTCAATACCATATTGCTTCTCAATGTTCTTAAGCATATAATGGCTGAACCCATACAGACAGGCCCCGGTGAATACCAGAGGAACTAAAATAATCACAAAAAAAGAAATAATAATCCGTGTTTTTAGTTTCATGATTTTATCCTCTCTAAAGAGCCTAAAAGCTCACTTTATTGTATAAGTATAGCACATTCATAGAGGGTTTTCATCTAAACAAAGTCCTCCAAATCTAAACTTTCTATTAAAAAAGCCAAAAAGGGGGACGTGTTCTTTCTAAAAAGAACACGTCCCAAAATCAGACCGGCCTGTCCCTAATTCACTCAGCCCTGTCCCCTTTTAACTATAAGTATTTCTTCAAAACCTCTGTCTTATCCAGTTTTTCCCACGGAAGATCCAAATCGTTTCTTCCGAAATGTCCGTATGCTGCTGTCTGTTTGTAGATAGGTCTCCGAAGATCCAGCATTTTGATAATTCCTGCAGGACGGAGATCAAAATTTTCACGGATAATTTCTACCAGTTTTGTATCCTCCAGTTTCCCGGTTCCAAAGGTATCTACCATTACAGAAGTGGGATGGGCAACCCCTATGGCATAGGACAGCTGAATCTCACATTTTTTTGCCAGACCGGCAGCTACAATATTTTTGGCCACGTAGCGGGCTGCATAAGCCGCAGAGCGATCCACCTTGGTACAGTCTTTCCCGGAAAATGCGCCGCCGCCGTGACGTGCATATCCGCCGTAAGTGTCTACAATAATCTTACGTCCCGTTAATCCGCTGTCTCCGTGAGGCCCCCCGATGACGAATCTTCCTGTTGGATTGATAAAGAACTTCGTGTTTTCATCCACCATGTTTTCCGGAATAATGGGGGCAAATACGTATTTCTTGATATCTTCGTGGATCTGTTCCTGAGTGACGTCCGGATCATGCTGGGTGGACAATACCACAGCGTCCAGCCGGCTGGGAACACCGTCTTTGTCATATTCCACTGTCACCTGGGTTTTACCGTCCGGCCTTAAGTACGTGAGCGTGCCGTCTTTTCTCACCTTTGTCAGCTGAAGCGCCAATTTATGGGCCAGCGCAATAGGATATGGCATATATTCCTCAGTCTCATCACTGGCATATCCGAACATCATCCCCTGATCTCCGGCACCGATGGCATCAATTTCTGCCTCAGACATTGTATTTTCTTTTGCCTCCAGAGCCTTGTCTACCCCCATAGCAATGTCTGTAGACTGTTCGTCAATGGCCGTAACCACACCGCAGGTATCCGCGTCGAATCCATATTTTCCTCTGGTATACCCGATCTCACGTACGGTATCCCGCACAATTTTCTGTATATCTACATACGCCTTAGTGGTAATCTCTCCCATCACCATTACCAGCCCCGTTGTTGTGCACGTCTCACAGGCTACCCGACTCATGGGATCCTGGGCAAGCAGTGCATCCAGAATGGCGTCTGAGATTTGGTCGCACATCTTATCCGGATGGCCTTCAGTTACAGATTCGGAAGTAAATAATAATTTTTCCATACAGCATCTCCTTTGTTCTTGTCTTATATTTTCTCACTTGGTCCGCTTTCACCGAAGTACTGTTTTCGTTGCCTTATATGATAAAGTAAGAAAGATTGCACGGAAGCGCAATCTCCGCCTGCGGCGGGCTGTCACAGACAGCATCTTCCTATCCGCCGCAGTGTGATCCCCCGGAGGTTTTTTTATTACATAGGGAACGAAGTTTCCTATGTAATAAAAAAGGCCCACAACAGTGGACCTCTTATCTCGTCTGATAAGGAAACCCTCTTATTGTTCGAATTACTCGCTCAGGTTGGCACCTTCCGCTGTGGGGGTTGCCGTGACTTCACAGATCCTTTGTATCTCCATCACTCTGAATAAGAGAAAATATAATTATTAAATTGTTAACCACATATACAATAGCTCTTTTTTTATCAGCCGTCAAGTAGAAAATTATCCCACCCTTAATTTAAACTTCTGGATCTCTTTCTCATCGGCGACCTTCTCAATCTCAGCACCCAGATTCCTTAATTTTTCCTCAAAATGCTCGTAACCGCGCTGAATATATACGATATCATCCACAATTGTAACGCCTTCCGCAGCCAGCCCAGCGATCACCAGAGCTGCACCTGCACGAAGATCCGGAGCACTGACTCTTGCCCCTGTGAGCTTGTTCACCCCGTCAATTATGGCACTGTTTCCTTCCACCTTAACATCAGCCCCCATGCGGGAAAGCTCGTCTGCATATTTAAAACGATTCTCAAAAATACTCTCTGTCACTATGCTTGTACCCTCCGCCAGAGAAAGGGCAACAGCAATCTGCGGCTGCATATCCGTGGGATATCCGGGATAGGGAAGTGTTTTCACGTGGGTACGTCTCAGACGTTTAGACGCCACAACTCTTACCGCATCGTCAAATTCCTCTACCTCACATCCGATTTCCACCAGCTTTGCAGTGGTAGCCTCCAGATGCTTAGGGATTACATTCTTAACCATAATATCCCCTTTGGTGGCCGCTGCCGCAAACATAAAGGTCCCGGCTTCTATCTGATCGGGTATAATAGAATAATTGGTGCTGTGAAGCTTATCCACACCCTTGATGCGGATCACATCCGTACCTGCTCCCTTGATATTAGCTCCCATGCTGTTCAGGAAATTGGCCACATCAACCACATGGGGCTCCCTTGCAGCATTCTCAATAATGGTGTTTCCCACAGCCATAGAAGCAGCCATCATAATGTTAATGGTCGCACCAACAGAGACCATATCCAAAAAGATATGGCTGCCGTGCAGCTCTTCCGCTCTGGCCACAATTGCTCCGTGCATGATGTCAACAGATGCACCCATTGCACGAAATCCTTTGAGATGCTGATCGATCGGCCTGCTGCCGATATTGCACCCGCCGGGCAGAGGTACCTCCGCATTCTTATATTTCCCTAATAAAGCTCCCAGTAAATAATAGGAAGCGCGGATCTTCTTGATAAACTCATATTCCACGCTCACATCACCGATTGTGGAACCATTGATCTTCACAACGCTTGGGCTTATTTTCTCTACCCTGGCGCCAATCTGTTCTATCGCCTCTAGCAATACATGTATGTCACGTACATCCGGTAAATTCTCAACGCAAACTGTCTCATCTGTCATAATTGCCGCAGCAAGTATTGCCAATGCCGCATTCTTTGCTCCACCGATCTCAACCTCACCCACCAGTGGATTACCGCCCTTGATCACATATTGTTCCATATATTAGCACCTCGATATATTTTTACTTATACTCCCAGTTATGAACAACCTCAAGAAGTATAACTCTGTCTTTTTATTTTTAACGTATCTGTCTGTTATTATCTATGTATTAACACGGTGGCAATAAGTTTCTTACACTCCATATTCTACCGTGATTACTTATCATATTATAACAGTCTTAAACATTTGTAAATAAAAATTAAAGATTTCTTGAAGATTTGTTCATATTATCTTCACACTTTTCTGCTATTTATCGATTTTTTCCAAAATTTTCTGCAAAGTACCCTCTACATCCAAATTTTTCTCATTAATCGTTAAATCTGCATATTTTTCATAGAGCGGCACCCGCTCGTCATATAATCCCCTTAAGTCTTGTCCCTCTTTCAGGACCACACCCCGCCCTTTCAGGTTCCCCAACCTGTTTTTCAGGGCGCCGAAGGCCAGTTCCAGATAGATAACTGTGCCTATCTCCTTTAAGTGCCTCATGGCTTCCCGGCAGTAAACGACACTGCCTCCTGTGGCAATGACAGCCCGCTCAGCCTGCAAAGATGCGTTTACCCGGTTCTCTATGTTAAGAAATCCCGCTTCTCCTTCTTCCTCTATTATCTCCCTCAGCAGACGATTCTCCTGCTGCTGAATCACTAAGTCCGCATCTATAAACTGGTATCCCAGAACCTTTGCCAGAATTACACCCACTGTGCTCTTTCCCACGCCTGGCATACCAATCAAAATAATATTGTTCATACTTTCATCCTTTTGCATATTATCCTATTTATTTTACCATAGGGTTCCTCTTTTCGCAAATCATTTCATCGGCGTTTTTTCTTTGCACCTTTCTTCTTCCGCACACTGTATCCGAACGTACCCAGCTTCTTTCCCAGCGAGTAGTATTCTCCGTGGGAATAGACAATGGGCCTGGACAGGGAAAGATCAAACTTGCCCTTCTCGTTCATATAGGATTCATCCACATGTACCGCCAAAACCCTCGCCGTAAATAGTGTATGGCTTCCGTACGCCATCTCATCCTCCACTCTGCATTCAATGGATACGGGGGATTCCCCGATCATTGGCGCCCTTACGTGTGCCGCCGGCTCCTTTGTCAGGTGCAGATCCCCAAATTTGTCCACATCTCTCCCGGAACGGACTCCACAGTAGTCTGTCGCCCAGGCCAGCTTCTCTGTTGTCAGATTAATAACGAATTCCCCCGTCTTCCGTATCAAATCATAGGAATACCTATCCGGCCGGACAGAGATCGAAACCATGGGCGGATTCGTACAAATGGTGCCTGCCCAGGCAATGGTTATAATATTATCTCTGCCCTCACCGTCCGTCACAGAGACCATCACTGCCGGAAGGGGATACAGCATATTCCCCGGCTTCCACTCGGTTTTTCCCATCTTAACTCTCCCCCTTCCCGATTAACCATTCTGCTGAATTGTGCTCATAAAAGACGGAATCAGCTGTTTCTTTCTGGATACGACCCCAGTGAGCAGGTAAGAACCGTCTCTGGTGCATGCCGCCCCCGGAAAAGCTTCCTCTATCAATTTATTACTATTCTCTCCGTAGCAGAGAAGTTCAGAGGATTCCCCCATAATATCCGTAAGCATAAAAAACACCATGGAAATGCCGTTTTTGCCGCATTCATTTTTCATAAATGGGATCATCCGGGCTTTTACTTCCTGGAGCTCCTCTGTACTCATGGAACTAATCTGCCCTACGCCAAACGCGTCCTCTTCCACAATAAACTTTTTAAAATCCTGGTAAAATATTTCCTCCGGTGATTTCCCTGTCAGATTGCTTCCCGCCTGAAACATCTCAGCGGCAAATTTCTCAATATCTATCCCGGCAATCTGTGCCAGTGCTCCCGCCGCCATCTTGTCTGCAAACGTACAGGTAGGGGAACGGAACATCAGCGTATCTGATATGATGGCGGCACAGAGAAGTCCGGCAATGGAAGGGGTAATCTCCAGGGCTTTCTCCGAGTATATCTGATACATAATAGTTGCCGTGCAGCCCACAGGCTGATTCCTGAAAAAAATCGGCTGTATTGTCTCAAGGCTTCCCAGTCTGTGATGATCTACAATCTCCAGTATGTCGGCTGCTTCCACATTATCTACCGCCTGGGACTTTTCATTATGGTCTACAAGGATCAACTGCTTTTTCTTCATGCCCAGCAGGTTTCTGCGGGAAACCGTACCCACATACTTACCGTGCTTATTGATCACAGGGAAAGCTCTGTGCCGGTTGGTAGCCATAACCTCTTTTATATTATCTGTAAAGTCATCTGTCTGAAAGGTGATCAGATTCTCCGTCTTCATAAGGGAGCGCAGAGGAATGCTCTGGTTGATCAGCCTTGCCACTGTGAAGGTATCCAAAGGTGTCTTTATAATTACAATCTGCTTCTCTTCCGCGCTTTTTCGGATGTCCTCATCGGCCTCCCCTCCCACGCAGATAATCATACAGCTCACATTATGCTGCAGGGCGCACAGCTGATCCTCTCTGCGATCTCCCAGAATCACAAGGTCATTTTCCTCCAGATACGTGCCCATCTTATCCGGATAGGCAGCCCCCACAAAGACACGTCCCCTGGTAAAACAGGCATGCTCATTTCCAACAATTATTTCCCCCTCCACGGTTTTGGCAATGCTCTGATACTTCGTTCTGGCACGGGATAAAAAGAAATTGTCGTGAGCATCCATATAGGACTTCGCAATGTCCCCTGTAGTTATCAGGCCCTCCAGCCTGCCGTCCTCCTTTGTAATAGGAAGAGTCACTGCATTATTCTCTTTCATAATCTCCCAGGCGTCTTTGATGGAAATATTTTTATCTACTCCGGGAGTTTCCCGTATCTCCATATCCTTTACCTGAGTCCCTACATCCGCTATATATCCTGGGGTCTCTACATGGAAACGTTTTAAAATATATTCGGTCTCCTCGTTGAGCTGCCCTGCCCTCTTGGCAACATATCTTGATTTATTGTCTGTACGGTTTTTAATGTCTGCATAGGCAATCGCTGAGCAGATAGAGTCCGTATCCGGATTCTTATGTCCAATCACATAAATTCTCCGCTGTTTTATCATTCTAATTATCTCCTATTTTTAGTGCAAATTCGCAACAGTCATCCTGTTTTGACTTATAGTAACATATTCATTCTCCAAAAGCTACGGGGAAATTGTAAATTATATTTTATACTTTCCCCACATTATGATATAATTATCAGAAAAGCGTCAGCATAAAATAAGGAGGAACACTATGTCTGAAGAAATGAAAACACCGGAAGAAATGACTGCACCCCAAAACCAGGAATCTATGGAGGATTACACCCAGGAGTTAGAAGCCTCTTTTAAAAAAATTGAAGAGGGGGATATCATTACCGGCACGGTTATCTCCATCAGTGACACAGAGGTCACTCTCGACCTCCGCTATTACGCAGAGGGAATTATTAAAAATGAAGACTTCAGCCGTATGCCTGGATATTCTGTAAAAGAGCACGTTTCCGTAGGGGATGAAGTGTCCGCCACAGTAGTCAAGACAGACGACGGACGCGGCAATATTCTCTTATCCCGAGTAGAAGCCAACGATACTCTGGCATGGCAGAAGCTTCAGGAGCTCAAAGACAGCAAAACCATACTTGATGTAACTGTGAAAGGCGTTGTAAATGCAGGAGTTATCGCCTACGTGGAAGATGTGAGAGGATTTATCCCGGCTTCCAAGCTTTCCCTGAGTTATGTGGAGAATCTGGAAGACTATCTGAACAAGCCCATCCAGGTACGAGTATTTGACCTTGACAAGGAAAAGAACCGTCTGATCCTTTCTGCCAGAGAGATACTCCGCGAGAAGGCTGAAGAGGAAAGAAAGGCCAGAATCTCTAATGTGGCAGTAGGTCTGGTGACAGAAGGTGTGGTGGAAAGCATTCAGCCCTACGGCGCTTTTGTCAACCTTGGGAATGGACTGTCCGGCCTGGTGCATATATCACAAATCAGCGAGAAAAGGATTAAGACCCCCTCTGAATGCCTCAGCGTGGGAGATCAGGTAAAGGTGAAAGTAATTGCCATTAAAGACGGCAAGCTGAGTCTCAGCATGAAAGCGCTGAACGATGTAGCCGCAAAAGAAATTGAAGAGGAAACCTTTGAACTTCCCAAATCGGAAGAAGTTACCACAAATCTGGGGTCTTTATTTAAAAACCTGAAATTATAAGGTGTTTAGAAGACTTCCTTAAGACTTAATACGAGGTGAGATAGGAGAACTATTCATGTTTAAGAAAATCTTTAACCGGATCTTTATAGATGGGTTAAGCGGTATGGCATCAGGCCTCTTTGCCACTCTGATAATCGGCACAATCGTTCAGCAGCTGGGAAATCTGATAGGCGGAAATATAGGTTCTGTCCTGTATCAGTTTGGAAAGATGGCAGCTGCCATGACCAGCGCCGGCATTGGCGTGGGCGTAGCCTGCCGTTTCAAGGAGAGTCCCTTGGTGGTACTCTCCGCGGCTACTGCAGGTATGGTGGGCGGATTTGCCGGAAAGATCCTGTCCGGGGCTGTATTTGCCGCTGACGGTTCTGTGGTTCTGGCCGGCCCCGGGGAGCCCCTGGGGGCATTTGTCGCCGCCTATGTAGCCATTGAGCTGGGACACATCGTATCCGGCCGCACAAAGGTGGATATTCTGGTTACACCTCTGATTTCTATTGTATCCGGATCTGCAGTAGGACTTTTGGTAGGCCCCCCCATCAGTGCTATGATGACAAAGCTGGGCGCCCTGATAAACTGGGGTACAGAACAGCAGCCTCTGCTCATGGGCATTATAGTATCTGTGCTGATGGGTATGATTTTGACCCTGCCAATCAGCTCCGCTGCTCTTGGGGTTATCCTCAATCTTTCTGGCCTTGCCGCCGGAGCCGCCACCATTGGCTGCTGCTGTAATATGATTGGTTTTGCCGTGGCAAGCTTTCAGGAAAATGGAATCTCAGGCCTTATTGCACAGGGAATCGGAACCTCTATGCTTCAGGTTCCCAATATTGTGCGTAAGCCGGTCATCTGGCTGCCGGCGATTGTATCCAGTGCCATTCTGGGTCCTGTAGGTACCATGCTATTTAAGATGACAAGCAATGCAACCGGCTCCGGAATGGGTACGGCAGGTCTTGTAGGACAGATTATGACCTGGCAGGTAATGGTGCCCCAGGAGGGAGCCACCGTAGTTCTGGTCAAGATCCTTCTCATACACTTTGTCCTGCCCGGCCTTCTCGCCTATGGGGTTTCCCGTTCCATGAGAAAAGCCGGATGGATTAAGCCCGGAGATATGAAACTGGAAGTATAGCAAACAGTGTTTTTAGAATGGGGGATGACACAGATATGAAAAAAGATATTGGATATGTTCACATTTACTGCGGAGACGGAAAAGGGAAGACCACAACCGGAATGGGACTCTGCGTCAGGGCGGCCGGATACGGATACCGTGTGCTTCTGTACCAGTTTATGAAAAACAATAAAACCAGCGAACGCAGTGTTCTGAAAGAGGTTCCCAATATTACCCTGATGGAAGGTCTGGAGCAGGAAAAATTCAGTTTTCAGATGTCCGAGGAAGAAAAAGCGGAACGGACACTCTTTTATGAAGGGCAGTTTCGTAAGATCACCCAAAAGGCACGGGAAGAGGATTATGATGTGCTTTTCCTGGACGAGTTAATCTATACCATCCGCGCCGGACTTTTTCATGAGGAACTACTTCTGGATTTTCTGAAACACAAGCCGGAAAAACTGGAGGTTATTCTTACAGGGCAAGGACCCAGCCAGGCGCTGATAGACGCGGCAGACTATGTCTCTGAGATCAAAAAAATTAAGCATCCCTTCGACCAGGGACTCCCCGCCAGAAAGGGAATAGAATCCTAAACATTCTATTAATTTTTGTTAATATTTTGCCAAAGTCACCCGGTCTATGGTATAATAGGAAAAAGCCATTCTTTAACGCATTACCGTGCTGGTGATATTTTCCAGGGCAGGAGAGCGTGAGAATGGACGATGAAACTAAAGAGGATGTGAGGCCCATGCAAAGTAAGACTCTTCCCATCCGCAACTTTGAAGATGTGGACAGCTGGGAGACCCTGATGTTTTTATACAACGCAGCCCTGAAAGAGATAGGCACAAAGATTGATATTCTGAATGACGAATTCCAGCATATCCATCGGTACAACCCTATAGAACACGTAAAATCCCGGATTAAAAAACCGGAGAGTATTGTAAAAAAGCTGAAAAAAAACGGCTATGAGTCCAGTATAGAAAATATGGTAAAATACGTAAACGACATTGCCGGTATCCGTATTACCTGCTCCTTTACCTCGGACATCTACCGTATTGCAGATATGATTGCCAAGCAAAGTGATCTAAAGATTCTGGCTTTAAAAGACTACATGAAGCATCCAAAGGAAAGCGGTTATCAAAGCTACCACATGCTTGTTACAGTCCCAATCTTTTTATCTGACAGTGTTGTGGACACAAAGGTAGAGATTCAGATCCGCACAGTTGCCCAGGACTTCTGGGCCAGTTTAGAGCATAAGATCTACTACAAATTCGAAGGAAACGCCCCGGATTTTATCAGCGAAGAGCTGAAGGAATGCGCTAAGATCGTTGCACAGCTGGATGCCAAAATGCTGTCCCTCAATGAAAGCATTAAAAAAGTGGAGGCCAATGCCTCGGGGGACTATACTTATCAGGACGAAAAAAACAAACAATCTCTTGCATAATGGTATGAAAACAGCCGGCGGAATATCCCGCCGGCTGTCAGACTGTAGACAAATTGGTTTTGGGCTTTGTATCCCAGAGCCAGTTTTCTTTTATTAACAAAATTGCGTTCCAAATAAAGTTTGTGTAAGGGGCTTCTCCCTCTAGAAGCCCCCATTTCGCTTTCATCCTGGCCAGCTTTTTCAGATTCATGCACGCAAATGTAAGCCCGACCTTCATTTCCATTCGGGCTTTTCCAAACATCTGTGTATATCGGAAACCATGATTCTCCTTTGCACTTCCAAAGATTCGTTCTATGGTTTCTTTCCTTTGGGAATATAATTCTTTCATACCCACGGTTTGGCGGATCTCCTCACACATCTCCATGTAAGGTTCCCATATGTGGCGCATAACCGTCTTTACATGATCTTTGCTTTGGGTACATTTTGCAAGATAGGCACAGCTTGCACAGCTACTTCCACAGCTTTTGTACTCCCGATATCCCTCACGGTTGGTTGTTCGATAGGTCAGCACCTGATTGTTGGGACAGATATAGCAGTCGTAATACTCATCATAAACGTACTCGTATTTCTTGAAGAAACCCTCTTTTGTCAGGGGGCGTTTGTATGGCAGAAGCGGTTTGACTCCTTGATCGATCAAAAGTTTTGCTATACCGGGAGTTTTATATCCTGCATCGCCTATCAGCGTCTCTATTCCGATCCCTTTTATCTTGTCATATAAGGACTTGAAGGTTCTGCTGTCATGATTGTTCCCGGGATGAACGCTATAGCTGAGAATCCATCCATTCTTATCACATGCGGTCTGTACTGCATAAGCAAATACATGTTTATGTTCTCCTTTGCGGAACCATCCGCTTTCCGGATCAGAAGCGCTTGCTTTCACTGTCTTTTCTTCTTTGCCGCCGGCTCCACCGGATGGTGTATTGCTGTCATCCTCTTTTTCTTTCAGCGGACGTTTCCCGTGTGCTTCACGGTCTTCATTGATTTCCTGTTTCAGCAGATCTTCAAAAAATAATGCCTCATCATGAGCAATACGCTTCTGCATCTTTTTATTGTTTGCTCTGGCTTTTACATGGGTGGCATCCACAAAAACTTCAGTAGGGTCTACCAGCTTAAATTTGTAGCATTCAGAAAGGATATGCTCGAATATCTGTTCAAAGAGGTCGGTGTCTTTAAAGCGTCTCGTATAGTTCTTTCCAAAGGTTGAAAAATGCGGCACTTTATCCAGCATATCCAGCCCGAGGAACCAGCGGTAGGCGACATTTACCTCAATCTCTTTTACCGTCTGGCGCATGCTTTTAATGCCATAAAGATATTGGATGAAAGGAATCTTGATCAGCATGACGGGGTCCATACTGGGGCGTCCGTTGTCCTGACTGTATTTTTCTTCTACCAGTTCATAAATGAAGGACCAGTCGATTGCTTTGTCGATGATCCGCAGCAGATGGTCCTGTGGAACCATGTCATCCATGCAAAACAACTGAATCTGTTCTCTTTTTTTATCCGCATTCTGTGTCATCATAAGCATCTCACCGCCTGTATTTGATACATCTATTATACCAAAAAAGAGCCTCAAAGTCTTGTAAGTGCTGACTTTTCTGGCTCAATGGCGAAGAAAATCCGAGGCACTTGTCCTCGGACTTTGTCTACAGTCTGACAGCCGGCGGAATATCCCGCCGGCTGTTTATTTATCTTGTTTTTGTCCACACACCGGAGCCGTTTACATAGTATTTCCCAATCCAGGTATTTGCTGCCATTGCTCCGTTGTCATACAGATAGTAATAATTTCCTCCTGTATATACCCAGCCGTTCTGCATAGCTCCGCTTCCGCTGCAGTAATACCAGGTACTTCCATCTTTCACCCAGCCTGTTACCATAGCTCCGCTGCTCTTTAAATAGTACCAAGTAGTTCCATCCAGCAGCCAGCCTGTGGCCATGGCCCCGCTGTTCTTCAGATAATACCAGGTAGTTCCGCTCTTAATCCAGCCGGTCTGCATAGCTCCGCTTCCATTGCAGTAATACCAGGTGTTTCCTATCTTAATCCAGCCTGTGGCCATGCTTCCGTTTGCATTCAGATAGTACCAGGTAGTTCCATCCAGCAGCCAGCCTGTGGCCATAGCACCGCTGTCTTTCAGATAATACCAGGTTCCGCTCTCTTTCAGCCATCCCGTCTGCATGATTCCGCTTCCGTTGCAGTAATACCAGGCGCCCCCTGCCATTACCCACCCGGTTGCCATGCTTCCATCTCCATTCAGATAATACCAGCAGCTTCTGTCCTTCAGCCATCCCGTCATCATAGTTCCATCTTCTCTGAGGTAATACCAGCTGCCGCGGTCATTTGCCCAGCCTGTAGCCATAGTTCCGTCGTTTTTCAGGAAATAACGGTTCTTTCCGTCCTGAAGCCAGCCGGTCTGTCTGTAGCCATTAGTGTCAAAATGATACCACTTGCCATCAATCTGTTTCCAGCAGTCCTGTGGCCATGTGTCGTCTCCGTTGTCATACCACCAGCGGTCACCGCTCTGTACCCATTCAGGCGGAGCGATAATTCTTACCTGGAACTGTGCTTCAGCGCCCTCAAAGCTTATTGTTACAGTCTGAAGTCCACGGACAGAAGAATCAAATCCACTGACTTTATATCCCATTACTTTCTGGCTGCGGCCGTCAGAAAAATCTGCTGTCACCACCATGCCTGTTTTGTCAAAGCTGTCACCCATCTGGTATGCTGTTTTATAATCACCGCTCAGAGTAATTCCAGTAACAGAGGGTGTCTCATCGTCAGCATCGTTAAATGGAGTAACTGTGATATTTTCAAGGAATACTCTGGAGTTTCCCCCTTCAAGTCTAACGGTATTGGTTGCTCCCGGAGTCATATCATTTACTGTGAACTCAGAGTGACCAGTGAAGAAGGATTTGCCCCCTGTAGCCAATGTATTTACATAAGAATAATCTACGCCATTGACAATCAGTTTTAATTTTCCTTTGTCAGGAGTTGAAAAATTAATACCGATGGTTGCTCTTCCGCCTACCTCGCCGCCGTCTACATTATTAAATACAACTGCGCTGCCGCTTTTGTGCAGGTTTGTAACCACATTGCCTGCGGATGCTTTGTCATTTGCCAGAAGTGCCGCATCCCCTTCCAGCTCTGCTTCATCCGCCTGATAAGTTACCATATCCTCGGAAGGCTCTATTCTTGGGCCTACAGGCTCCACACTGTCCAGAGTCTGCTCAACCATAAGGATCTTTCCGTTCTCGTCAAACTCCAGCTTGTCCACACATACGGAACGAAGATTCCCGGTACCCGAGATTGCTTTATTATGATAGAACAGATACCATTCTCCCTTGTACTCCACTACCGAACCGTGAGAAGTGTCACAGCCAGTGGAATCCAGGAATACATCCTGATACTCCCATGGGCCAAGAGGACTGTCGCTGGTAGCATATTTCATACGGTTTCCGTTTCCGCCGTGGTTATCAGGATATGTAAGATAATAAATTCCGTTTCTCTTAAAGATCCAGGTACCCTCATGGAAATCATCCAGTCCCTCCATGGGAACAGGCTCAGATTTAATGGATATCATATCATCATTTAACTCGGCGCCTACGCATTTGCCGCCGCCGCCCAGGTAAATATATGCCTTTCCATCATCATCCATGAATACACAGGGATCGATCATAGCATCGCCGCCCATGCCTTCGATGTACCCTATATCTGTGAACTCTTTATCCGGAAACTTACTGGTTGCTATACCAACTTTCCAGGAGTCATTCCATTTGGACTCGCTTGGATGGGGATAATAGAAATAATAGGTTCCATCTTTATATGCCGCATCCGGCGCCCACATGAACCCGCCTTCGGGGCGGCCCCACTCCACATCATCAGAGCTAAGGATCTCTCCCTCATCAATCCAGTCAACCATATTGTCAGATGAAAATACATGGTATCTGTCCATCAGATCACAGCCTCTGGCAGGGTCTGTATCATGAGAAGCATAGATATAAATTCTGCCGTCATCCCATACATGAGCGGACGGATCCGCTGTATACATACTCTTAATAATAGGGTTATTCGGCTGGATAATCTCAACTTCCTCCGGTTCTACTGTGCCAGGCTCAGTTACATCATTCACATCAATGTAATCAATATTTACCCAGCCGTTATCCGCTTTATCTCCCAGCGTAGTAGATACATATACAACATTGTCGCCGGCCTGCATGTCCACCTTTACAGACGCTCGCTTCTTACCAAGTATTTCAACCCTTTTCGGAGTTCCGTCATTGCTCTTTACTGCAATGTCATTTGCAGGCCTGTCGCCTCCGGAGCAAACATAACCCACAACAACTTCTACCACCCCATTTTCCTCTCTGGGAACAGTAATCTCCACATGGGAGGTATTTTTGAATTCAAAGTCGAGGGCATCAAACCCACTTCTCATCTTATCCAGATTCGCTACAGCCATACCACCTGAATAATCATTGCCGCGCTCAAACTCTTTTCCTGGCTCAATCCCATAGGTAACTCCGTCCTCTGCCTCATAACGGGTATATCCCTCCGGAACCTCAGGCGGCGCCGCAAACACCGCAGTACCCGTAGATAAAACCATAGAAAGAGTCAACGTTGTTGCTAATAAACCTGCAAAGCCTCTTTTTCTCTTACTCCTGTTCAATGTAAAACCTCCTCTGCTTACTGTTATACTTACGATTTTGCTATTCTGCAGATTTCTGCTTATGTCTTCTTATGTCCCATATCTTCATCTCCTCCTTACATTTTACTTGTTATTAACAGAATATCATGAAAGGAACAGGATAATATTGCTTTTCTCCTGTATGTTTTTGTGTCAAGTTATTGTTTTTGCAAAATACCTGGATATTTTTGTTATTTTATATGACAATATTTTCCTATTGATATTAAATTATAGTTTTGTGTAATAGTTTTGTGTATGTGAAGTTCGGGGTTATGCAGTCGGCGAGCAAGGCGTTGCAGACGGACGGATATAGAAGGGAGCACCGGGGAGACAGGGCCAGGCCAGGGGCCGGGGTATAGGGGCAGGTCAGGGAGGTCAAGCGGAGTGAGCCGAAGATCCAGGCCACCAGCTGATTAGCGAGGAAGGCTCTCCTGACGAGCTTAGCAGCTGGTAGGACTTAGCTGAGGGGAACAGAGCCTCGAGCTGACCTGCCCCTATACCCCGGCCCCTGGCCTGGCCCTGTCTCCCCGGTGCTCCCTTCTATATCCTGGCAGAGACTCACTTCACATTCACGGAAAACGGGTGGGGAAGGTCGAACGTTGTACACTTTTCCTCTGGTTTCCCACTATTGATAACTCGATGTTTTGGATAAATAGCCAACTCCCTTGAACTTCCCTATACCCAGGTGAGAGGAATCCTGCGGCGGTGGGCTGGCGGTTCGGGCGGGAGGGAGGGCTTAAGTTCCGGGGACGATTCCGCAGGAGTGAGTAGAGAGTCTTAGGCAAAACCGGGATTCCCGCAGGAGATTTTTTCGGCAGTCCGGGCCGAAAAAAAGTGAGCATGGGCAGAGAATGCACATCAAGCATTCTTTGCACATACGAACGGTGCTCCGGCGGGGATTCCGGTTTTGTCTTAGACTCTCTTCGCGACGGAGGTGTCCCCGGAACTTAAGCCTCCCTCCCGCCCGGACCAGCCAGCCCGCTGCCGCGGGAGTCCTCTCACCGTCCCCCTGCCACCTACACCTGCCGTCCTGAATCACCTTGAGCCGAAGTCCAAGCGCTACACCCCTAAATCCCAAGTTATCATTACAAAAAGCCGCAGAAATGCCCTTCCTTTCTTCGGCATTCCCGCGGCTCTCTGCTTAAATCACCCCGATACTATATCAAGTTTAATCCATAACTCACTCTACTCCTATCAACTCTCCCGGATGTATTCTATTTTGTATTACCTCCTTGTCTTCGTCCATACCCCAGATTTGTTTACATAATACTTACCAACCCACTGTTTTGCTGCCATAGCACCGCTGGCCTTCAGATAATACCACTTACCGCTGACCTTTACCCAACCGGTTGCCATGGAGCCATTGCTCTTCAGGTAGTACCATGTTTTTCCGTCCAGCAGCCAGCCTGTGGCCATCGCTCCATTGCTCTTCAGATAATACCAGGTCTTTCCGTCCAGCAGCCAGCCCGTTGCCATCGCTCCGTTGCTCTTCAGATAATACCAGGTCTTTCCGTCCAGCAGCCAGCCCGTTGCCATCGCTCCGTTACTCTTCAGATAATACCAGGTCTTTCCGTCCAGCAGCCAGCCTGTGGCCATCGCTCCGTTACTCTTCAGATAATACCAGGTTCTTCCGTCCAGCAGCCAGCCTGTGGCCATCGCCCCATTGGCTTTCAGGTAGTACCAGGTATTTCCTAACTGCAGCCAGCCCGTTGCCATTGCTCCGCTGTTCCTCAGGTAGTACCAGGTATTTCCCAACTGCAGCCAGCCCGTCACCATTGCTCCGCTGGCTTTCAGATAGTACCAGGTATTTCCCAGCTGCAGCCAGCCCGTGGTCATCGCTCCGCTGTCCTTCAGATAATACCATGTATTTCCTTCCTGCAGCCAGCCTGTCTGCATATAGCCATCCTTGTCAAAGTAGTACCACTTTCCTCCAATCTGCTGCCAGGTGTCCTTGGTGAATGTTCCGTCACTGTTCACATACTGCCAGCGGCCCTGTGCATCCTGATTCCATCCGTTCTTAACGATTTCCTTATAAAGAGCTTTGACCGTCATATCCCCTGTTACATTGGAAAAGTCCTTGTCCCAGCCGGTGAATTCCCAGCCCGGTACTTCCGGTACCTCCGGTGCTGTGGCTGCATCACCTTCTTTTACTTTATCTGTGAATATTGTTTTTCCGTCTTTGCCTACGAAGGTAACTGTATATTCCTTTATTTCCGGCTCTATCCTGTCGCCTTTTACCTTCCACTCAATGATGCCTACGCCTGCTGCCTTTTTCATCATAGTTACCCGGAAAGAAGTGGTCACTACCGGATCAAAGGTTGTTACATTAAACTTATCCATCTCTGTTGCCATACCATCAGGGTTGGATACCTCTGTCCACTCATTGTTGTCATTCAAGTATTCATATTTGTAAGAAGATGGCACCTGGACACCGCCGTCTCCCCCCACACTGTTGTCAAAAAAGTACATTTCTGCAGTGTGAATATTCACAGGCTTATCCCAGGTATAGCTTACCCACTCTTCTGCTGCATCGTGATTTCCCCAGGTTCCAAAGTGTTTTACTCCATTTCCCAGAGAGGTTTCTGAGACAACTCCGTCATTAACGGCATCCAATGTCTCCCAGGAAGAGCAATAGCTTGCCTCTGTGTTTGCTGTAGCTTCTAATTTGTCAGGATCATTATCCGGCGGGTTAATCAGACGGAAGCTGACCTCAACCGTCATATCCTTTGTTACATTTTCTAAGGTATAGGTGCTATTTTCTCCTACCTCCACTGCTTTGCCGTCAATCAGCAGCTGTTTTACCATATAACCCTCATTGGGAGTCATAGTCAGCTCCACATTGCCGCCTTCCGGAATGTTAACCTTATCTGCGGTAATGCTTCCGAACTTAGGCGTTCTGTTGTTCAGTGTCAGTGTATACCAGTTCTCCACATCTCCGCCCTCGTCAGACATCACAGTCTTAAAGTACGTATGGTAAGCGAAATTATATGCGGAATACATTGGTACGAAGGTCATACCATTTGTTTTTAATGTAGGAAGTCCATCTTCCGTGTCTACTTTTTTAATTGACTGAGACAAATCCGGAGAAAGAATCAGGGAAAGCCACTGTGTCTTATTATTTTTTGCTACCATTACCAGCGGTCCGTACATAAGGCTGGATACTGTACTTCCCTCCAGCTTGTCGGGTGTTTTGTCAAGATGATAGTCAAAAGGCATCGTAATCTCTACCACGTCACCGTTTTTCCAGTTTCTGTCAAGTTCCAGGTATGAGGACAGAGCGGCTGTCTCCTTCACTTCCTCCCCATTTACTTTCACAGTAAATCCTTTGGTTGCCCAATAGGGCACACGAAGCTTCATCTTAAATGTTCCGTCACCGTTTACGGTAAGTTTTGTACTCTCCGACGGGAATTGGTTTTCCTGCGTAACAGATACTCCCTTTTCCTCCCATTGTACGGTAGATGGCATATATAAGTTTACATAAAGTGTGTCATTACTCTTATAGTATGCTGCCTCCTGGTATTTCACATGGTTTTCCATACCTGTACCGTGACAGCAGGTAAAAGAGTCATAGTCACCTCCATATGATTTTCTGACGCCCGGTCCAATGGGAAGCATATAGGTGGTTCCGTTATGCATGCTGGAGGTCGTCTCCTGATACTGAGATGCAATTATCTGGTTGTACAGAGTCCTCTCATAATAATCCATATAAGAAGCATCATCCGGGCTGTACTGATACAGCTGCTTTGTTAGTTTCAGCATATTGTATGCGGCACAGGTCTCACAGTTTCTGTCAGACTCTATGTCATTGGCCTGGTTATAAGGAGTCTTAAAGTTTTCTCCTCTGCCCACACCTCCGATGGAGTACGCATATCTGCTGGTAACCATATCCCAGAAGTTCTTGCCGATATTATAATAGTAGGGATCCTTGGTTGCTTTATATTCTTCCATAGCCCCAACAATCTGTGGTATGTGCTGGTTTGCATGGCGTCCCTGAATATCATCAACATTTGCCGCCAGATTGTCAAAGAACTGCTTATTGTCAAAGAATTTTGCACCCTCCAGGTATTTTTCATCTCCTGTAATGTTATACAGTTTTGCCATTGACTCATTAAATCCGCCGAATTCGCCGGCAATATACATGCCCCACATTTTCTCTCTCTGCTCCGGGGTGCACGCGTTCAGACGTTCGTAAACCCAGCTTCCCAGATCCATGGCTGCCTCAAGCGCCTCCTCATTTCCCGTGTACTGGTAGGTATCCAGGAAACCAGCCATTATCTTATGTAAGGTATAATACGGCGCCCAAATAGTTGCATACGGTGTATACTGCTCCAGAAGCGCAAACTGATCCGGAGAGTATGCACTGATAAAGCCTTCCCCCCATTCCCCGGGATTTGTGCTCCAGATACTCTGGTCTGCATTCTGAGGAGTTCCCTTTGTTTTAAAGTCTGCGGCATTGCCCTTGGACATCAGCTGCAGGGTGCGCAGTTCATGAATCATTTCTTCGGATTTGGCCTTTAGCTCCTCATCCTTTGTGGATGCATATGCAAGAGCCAGAGCGGACATATAGTGTCCGGTAGAATGCCCGCGCAGGAGCCCCTTTGGTTCATCCCACCCGCCTAAAGGCTTGGCGCCTTTTGTATCTTGTCCGAAGGTTGCCCGGAAGTTGTAAAGCATTCTGTCATTATCCAAAAGTTTCAGGTACTCTACGGTTCTTTCCCTGTTCTGTGTCAGAATAGAATCCCCATCCAGAGTAATTTCACTGAGATCCATGGTCTCTGCCTGAATTTCCAGAGGCGTCTGGGCCTCATCTACAACATTTACCGTTGCCTCAATGGGCATAGCCTCATCCACAATCTTGCCGGATACCTTAAATGTTCCCTCTTTGCTGTAGTCTTCTTTCTCAATCTTTGCCGGCCATATAGTTTTTAGTTCTTTGGATGTTTTATCAGAATACTGAACCGTCACATAGGCGGGCAGAGAAGGAGAAACACCAACTCTGGTCTTTACGGTAATGGGGGAGTAGGACTCAATGGATGCAGTCTCAACCTTAGGAAGAACTGTAACCTCAAAGTCTCTGGTACTCTCCGCACCATCTTTTTTTGCCGTAGCTGTAAGTACCGCACCCCTGGCTTCCTCTCCTATCTCCGGTCTTGTAATTACACCCTCTTTGGTGATTACTTCAGGAGCAGATGTGTCCCAGGTAATAGCTGAGCCCCATTCTCCCTCTGACGGGAGTTTCAGGCTGCTGGTCAATGCGCTCAGATCCCCCAAATCCAGGACCTCCAGATCGTGGGCTACAATTTTATCTCCGTCAGGCACTGCGGGCACGGTAATGTCAAAGACTCTTTCTACATTCTGAGCCGTCCCGTAAGATCCCTGTACTGTTAATTTTACAGCAGCATCCGGCTGGCCTGCTTCAGGCCTGGTAACCTTACCTGTTGCCGGATCAATAACGTCCTCTTTGTCACAGCTCCATACAAACTGTGATCCATTGGCTCCTGTCTCGGGCAGCGTCAGATCCTCGGTTATCTGAGACAGATCCCCAAGATCAATTGCTGCCAGATCTGCAGAGACAATTCCCTCGTCGGTCACGTCGAATAAGCCGTTCACTTCATTTTCATCCATTGCATAGTTATAAATTGAAAAATCCGCAAACAGCCCCCTGGTTGCAGGATCTGAAAACTGTCCCCGGCCAATATAATTCTGGGTAGATTCTGCCAGATCCTCTAACCCTGCAGTCAGCCCCTCTCTCTGGGCTACCATCTGTCCGTTTTCATAGAGCGTCAGCGTATGATTGGCCCCGTCCAAAACTACTGTGGTGAGCACCCACTTATTTTTTTCAATGCCCTCTTCTTTCTGGGCAGCCTGTTCCTCACCCCATCCGTTTACAGTAATAGCTGTGGCATAGCCTTTTGCTCCATCATTGGCACCGTCAGACAGCAGATACAGATATTTGTTTGTGTCAGAACCAAAGTCCCAGATCCTCTGATATGCCTTATCCGTAGGAAGATTTACCCAGCAGTTAATGGTTGCGCTTTCCATATTATTAAAAATACCTGTGGGAAGTTCAAGGTATCCCCCTTCTTCTCCCCCTGGGAGTGATAATGCTCTCACATCAGTCCCATAAATATTGGCATCAACGATTTCCGTTCCTCCCTTATCCATATTGCGGATTACGCCGGCTCTTGTCCCGTCCTCGGACTCATCCTTTACTATGGTAGAGTTTACTTCCTGGAAATCATAATGTACTATTTGTTTTCTCGTTGTTTCCGCCTGTACACTAATGCCCTCTTCTTCCGAAAGCTCCAGTCCGTAAGCCGCAGCATCCCCCTGCTCTTCCTGTGCAGGTTCGTTTTCCGGGCCCTCTATGCCCTCTTCTGCAACAATGCCATTTTCCTCAGCAGCCAGTACAGAGGCCGGAGGAAGTACAGTAGTAGAAACCATCGTCCCTGCAAGAAGCAGTGACAGCATCTGCATTTTGTTTTTACGCATCTAAACTTCTCCTTTCAGCTATATTTTTTCCCATATAAGCTCTTCTTCTGCATCCCGGGAACAGGGATGTAAGAGCATATACAGCTCCTTCATTGTGTAAAGCAGATAAATTTCTTTCCATAAACAAAACCTCCCTTATAAAAAGCGTACAAGTTACTGCTCGTTTTTGCCGCTTTATTATAAGAGAGGTTGTCTGTTTTGGTAATTCTAATTATTTAAGAATAGTGGACTATCTTCAACTTAAATCCTCTTACTTCTGTACATCTAACATGAATGCTGCCTCCTTTGGAGATTTCTGTTCAGCTACCATCTGATACACCGATTGAGAAAGCTGTTTTGACAAAATATTCCAGGAAGGAATAGAAGATCGTACTACTGCCCCTGCCATTTGCTCTTTAAATACCTTAAGATTGGTATCCTCCGGTATTTCTATATTCATTTTTGCAGGCAGAATCTGCGCTTCCTGACAGAATGCCTGCATCACCTGGTCCTGGTTATAATACTCCAGAAACTTCTTGGCCCCTTCTACATTTTTGCCCTTCAGAATCCCCAAATTTTCACCGCCTACAATCACACTGCTGATCTTATCCGCGGGCAGGGGACTGACGCCATACTCTATTCCCTCTTCATCTAACATGGGCAATACCCATGGACCATTCTCCATCATTGCAGCGCCCCCTTCCGCAAATACCCTGCCCACATCATTCTGGGACATATTAATACAGTCGCCCGCCATGTAGTTATTATCAATCATACGTTTCAGGAACGCCAATGCCTTTTCCGTTCCCTCCCCGCCTATCTCTGATGCATTCTCACCGGTTGATAATATCCATGGGAGAATCTGAAACGCCCCCTGTTCCCCTTCCACCGCGGACATAAGAAAGCCGCTGCAGGACTCTGTGGACAGAGCCGCCGCCGCCTGTTCCAGCTCCTCCCAGCTTTCGGGGGGATCTATATTCTTTTCTTCCAGCATCTTTTTATTATAGATCAATGCGGCATTGTTGCAGTTCATGGGAAGACCGTACATATGGCTCCCGTAGGAAACCGTCTCTACCAGAGACGGATAGTAGTCCTTTTTAGCACCAAGTTTTTTCAGAAAGCCTGTAATATCCTCAAACAGCCCCATCTTTATAAAGGCAGACATATCCGGGTTGTCAATGATTGCCAGATCCGGCAGCGCTTTCTCGGTGTATGCCATAGATAGTTTTTTGGTAAACTCCGTCATCGGTACATATTTCCAGGATGCTTCGTAGCTGTTTTGGGAGCGGTTAAACCCACGGATCACCTTATCCAGGGCACTGCACTGGGCATCTGTCTCAAAATAGGTCCATATTTCAATTTTTTCCCGTTTCTTTTCTTTCTCCGGCGAGGCATTCCCTCCCCGGCAGCCCGCCAGCATACCCGCTAAAAGAGTAACTGCCAGTCCTATCCATATATATAATCTTTTCATAACTCCTCTTTCCTCAGTGCAGCGCTCTGTAGTCCCCGGGCGAGATTCCTTCTACATCCTTAAAAACACGGTTAAAATACTTGGCATCCGCATATCCAACCTCTTTCGCAATCTCATAGATTTTCTTATCAGTATCCTTAAGCAGACGTTTCGCGTGACTGATGCGGAACTTTTTGAGAAAAACAGAAAAGTTCTGCTCCATCTCCCGGTTAAACAGAGTACTCAGATATTCGGGGGTGATATCCAGACTGGCAGCCACCTTTTCCAGAGAAATGCTCTCCTGATAATGGTTTCTGATGTAATCTAAGGCCCTTTTGATTGTATAGTTGCTGATATTTTCTCTCTGGCTTAAACCGGATGCAAGGATACGTATCTCCCGGTTAAGAGTATCCTCCAGCTCCTTCCGGGTAACTGCAGTTCCTATACTTTTCATAAGATTCAGGTTAAGCAGCTGTTCATAGAGTCTCCTGTTCCCTTCCTGGCTGAGGCTTAACATAAAGTGTGCCATTCTTATGTATCCTTCCCTGATCTGATCGGGTTTCACTCTCAATTCCGCCATATAGTGAATAAATCTCTGTCCCGCCTTATATACCTCTTCTTTCTTTTCTCCGTAAAATGCAGTCTGCAGCTGATGTTCCAGTTGCACCGGGTAAACATACTCCACAGGCCGATATTCCTGGATTCTCTCCTTGCTGATAAAACCAGTATCCCCCAGTATCATGCCATACGGGTACTGCTCCCTTACCTTCTGATAGGTTACTCCTATATTTTCCAGCCCCTCAAAGATGTTCTCTGTCCACACCCATCCATGGCTGTACAGTACGTTTTGAAGCAATTTGCGTTCCAGCTCTCCTTTTACGCTTTCCCAATTTTTATTCTCCGTCAGGCAGATAAATTCCCTGGTATTCTCTATGTAAAAGTAATAAAACCTTTGACCAGGAAACTTTCCCCGGAGCTTTCCGAATCTCTGCATACACTGTTTCCGTTCCTCCTGGGTAGCACAGCCTGTGTAGGCGCACAATAGCCGGAATGAGCCTGCGACCGGGAGAGATAAGGCTTCTCCAACCTCAAAAATCTTACTAGAATCATATTCGCTCTGAATCAGAATATCCCTCAGCTCCCTTTCCGGTGAATTCTGCAATCTGGCTGACCTTTCCCTCAGGATCTTTTTCTGAATGGAATCCAGCAGACAAATTACATCCTCCGGGGCCAGGGGTTTAATCAGATAGTCATCCACCCCGTACCGTATGGCCTGCTTTGCATATTCAAACTCAGAATATCCGCTTAAGATTACAAAATGCCGGGCCGAACCCTGTTCGTAAAGATTGCGGATCATTTCCAGTCCATTCATTTCCGGCATCCTAATGTCCGTAATAACAAGATCCGGTTCATACAATTCTGTCAGCTCCAGGCCTTCCCTTCCATTTCTTGCCTCGCCGACCACGGTATGTTCCGTATGATTTTCTATTAAATTGGCCATCCCCCTGCGAATTTTAACTTCATCTTCCACCACTAATATTCTCATCACTTACCCCCGTCTATAATTGGCACCCGCAAGGTTATTACGGTTCCCATGCCGGAAATGCTGTTTACATGCCACTCTGCCTGGTCTTTGTAATACATTCTCAGCCTGGAGAATGCATTTTGCAGGCCAATTCTGTCCGACTCATCCTCAACTGCTCTGATGGGATCATTGTAAAGCTCTACCAGGTTCTCAGGCATTCCTTTGCCGTTGTCCTCAATAATGAGAAGTATTCTGTCCTCCCCCGGGGACAGGCCGATGTCCACACGGAGGAGACCGTCTCCATCCATGTCCTTTAAACCGTGAAGAATGGCATTTTCAATAAAAGGCTGTAACAGCAATTTATAAATCCATTTTTTTCTAGCTGCATCCTCCACATGCACCTCAAAGGTAAACACCCCCTCAAAGCGCATCTGCTGAAGGCTCATATATTTTTCAATCCAGTCCTCCAGGTCCTTGATGGTTACCATCCCATTGCTTTTATCTATACTGTACCGGAGTATCACCCCCAGATTCCGGAGCATCTTGCTTATCTCATACTCCCCCTGCTCAATGGCCATCCAGTTGATAGAGTCCAGGGTATTATACAGAAAATGGGGATTAATCTGTGCCTCTAAGGCCCTCAGTTCAGCATTTTTTTGCCTGTCCACCGCTTCTTTCACTTCCCGTATGAGCTGTTTTACCTTTGCTGTCATCTTGTTAAAATTTTCTGCTATATCGCCGATCTCATCGTGCTGGGTAATGGGAATCGTCACATCAAGATTCCCTTCCTGTACTTCCTTTATCCCATCTACCACCTGATGCACAGATCTGTTTATGTCTTTCACCAGACAGAAGATAGCGGCAGAGGCCCCCACAATTGCAAGCACCCCTATCATAATATAAATCAGCTGCGCCTTCACAACATCCCGCAGCATAAAATCCTTGTTATATGCGTTGTAAAAGGTCCATCCGGTTACCGGATCCTCATAGGAATTCACAGCTAAATTCTTATTTTTCATAAGCCCCGTTTCTTCCACAAAGTCTTCTATGGGCATCTTTGGATCTTTTCTAACTCCTGAAAATGCTGCATCCGGGTATGCAACTATAACATCCTCCTCCGTCATAGGAAAATTGATCCCCATCCCCTCCTCCTGCTCAGGGGTATTGCAGATGCTGTTGAGCACCTGCTCATCTATGGTCATCACAATGGTTGCTATACTTCCCTGTTCCAGCCGGTCTGCATCAAACACCTTTTTGGAGATATGAAAATAATGCTTCTTTTCCCCTCTCTCCTGAAAGGTCATGGTTGGTGTAATTGTGGATCCCGTGCCATGGATGGCGTCCTTATAGGGCTGTATCTTCCGCAGATCTTTGTAGTCCTTCCACAGATTGTTCATATAAGAATCCGTCTCAAAATCATATACCACCGCCTTTCCGTCACTGCAGATCACACTGATGCATCGGATCCCGGAATCGGCAGTATTATACTGCTTCAAACGATTATTAATTTGATTGTATGCCACAGCCTGAGAGCTGCTGTTGTCCATTAGTATCTTAATATTTTCCGTAATAAGCTCATCCTGATACATCTGATAGAGAGAATTGGTATAAATCTGTAAATTGAGATTTGTACGGTCTGCTATCCTGACAAGATTATTGATCATCAGCTGATCAACTTTATCTGTCATATTTTTCGCATTCAAAACAAAAGACACCGTCAGAATAAGGGCAATGGGCAACAGAGCTGTGAGAACGAATATTATCATAAGCTTTGACTGGAATTTGCTGTTTTTATATCTATTTTTTAATGTATTCATAACGCTCTCCCTTTGGGGAAACTTTAGAACCACAGCTATCATACCATAGATTCAGAAAAATATTAAGCAGGTCGGGCAGGTTTCGTCTAACCATTTAGTCCGCCCTTTCTGCAAGCATACAGCCTATCTGATTCCCTTTTTTTTATCAGTTCTATCTGTCCGGACACACGAAGAACAGCTTCTAAAATCCCTTTCGTATTTACAGGTTTCTCCAGATAATCAGATACTCCGATAGATAATGCCTCTTTGGCATAGTTAAAGTCTCTGTATTCACTGATAAGCAGAATCTTAGTTTCAGGAATCCTCTCCTTAATCCTTCGGCTTAATTCCAGTCCGTCAATAGACGGCAGATGCACATCTATTATTACAATCTGGGGGTTATCCCGGACAACCTCAGAAAGAGCCTCCTCCCCTCTGCCCGAAGCAGCGCGAAAGATAAACCCCTGTTTCTCCCATGGGATCTGATACATTATTTCATCCCTGACCATATGCTCAGCCTCTACTAAAAATACCTTCATACTTTACACCCCTGTGATTCCTTTGTCTTGTCTTATTATATAGCTGCTGCCCCCGCGGCTAAATTCTAAATATCTAAGAACAGTAGACAATTCTAATATAAATAAGGGAAAGAGCATTACAGAGGATTCCATAGCTGAACTATGTGAGGCGTTAAACTGCCAGTGGGGGAACCTGATGGAATACGTACCTGATCACCCACAAGATGATATGGAGCAATATACCTTTTCTGATTCCATTAAAGCCGGTATTTACGATGATTTTCCCATAGATTTCTCACGACTCAATATTTAATGGATTTCCGCCCGATGTTTTACAGCATGGGCGGTTTTCTTTGCCCCCATCCTATTTTCTGGGCTTTTATGTATGATGAAGAACGGGGATGCAGCCCTGACTCTGGAGAAACAGAGACTTTCGTGTAAAAGAGCTTACCCCTAAAATGAGGAGTGCCCAGGTACCGGGTACCTGGGCAATTATTATGAAAAAATTTTATATGTGTAATGAAAACATTACCAATATACTTGTCAAAGTAGTTCTTTGAACTTTCTATATAATACCAACGTCATTTGAACATAATATGAACATTTTATGAATAAATTGTAAAATGTAATAAATTTGCCTATATTTTTCTTTAGTACAAAAAGAAAAATGTTCTATTTGCACAACCCATTATTTTTCATATGCGCTTACCATGTACAGTACGCATTATTTTAACGCTTTAATTGAAAAAATTGTCGAAAAAGTTCACAATACCGTCCCAAAGTCTCTGGAAAAAGTTACCCACCTTCTCCTTATCCGCATCACTTAAGTTCAGATCCAGCTTACTCAGCTTATCATACAAATCTTTTGCCTGAGATTTCAGGTCGTCAATATTCAGATTCAATCCGTCAATCTTGGACATTAAGTCCACAATTTTCTGCCTGTCCGCTTCGGAAAGATTGACCTCCAGTTCCTCGGCTGCCTGGGTAACAATCTTTTCTACCTCCTTAGGATCCGCATTCTCTGCCTCTACAACTTTTTCTTTCACAGCACCGATAAGCTGCTCCGCCTTTTCTGAATCCCCGATATCCTCCCCCAGCTGGCTGGTGACCACCAGCTCATTTGTAGCGGTATCCACACTTTCCGCAGAGACGGTTTCTCCTGTCATATTCTCATAAGATTTAATCGCGCCTACCAGCGCCGCCGTACCGGAGATCTTGAACGGTCCCGCCACATTAATATCCGCATCCTGGATACCAGCCGTTGCCAGCGCATTCTGGTACATCCCCACAGTACAATAGGAAATATTCTGGGTCTTTACCTTGATACCATAACCGCTTTCTTTTCCCACTACAAGTACAGAGGAAAGAGCTCTGGAGCCAATCACGCTGGCATCCAGATAGCCATCCAGATATTTATGCTCATCCTTATTGGTCACTTCCGCAACCGTATAGTTTTTTAATTCATCTTCCGTAACCCCCAGCAACTCAAGGACCTTTGCACGCTCGTCCTGCTTTAAATCTGCTCCCAGGGAAATATATGGTGTTTCAAGCTTCGCATCCTCTCTGTCTGCCATAACAGCCATAGGTGTCATAACTGTCATGATACCTGCCAGAAGAACCGCCAATCCTCTTTTCTTCATTTTACTTGCTCCTCTCTTATTTCCTTAATTACTCCCCAATGGCATTGCCATTACTTCCCACCCATTATATCACAGAACATTTTTCATTACACTTAAATAAGAATTAAGATTTTCTAATTTATTTTGGCTTTTCCATACAATTATGCTAAAATAAAAGTAATATTTTACAGAGGTGATAACCATGATATCCGGCAGCCAGGAAATGATCCGTGACATTAACAGACGACTGGTTTTAGAAAAAATAGTGAATAACGGGCCCATCTCCAGGGCCGCCCTTGCAAAGGCCCTGCACTTAACCAAGGCTACTATATCAAATATTGTGCAGGAGCTTTTAGATCAGAAACTGGTCACTGAGATCGGCAGCGGGGATACTGCTATGGGGAGAAAACCAATTATGCTGGCCTTTCCACAGGACAGCGGGCATGCCCTGGCTGTAAATATCGGCGTAGATCAGATCACTCTGCTCACTTCTGATCTTAAGGGACAAAATTGTGCGGTCAGAGAATATCCCTTCCCACAAAGAGAACCGCTCCTGAAGTACCTGACCAGAGTTCTTCACAGTACTATTGACAGTCTCCCGGCCACAACTCATGGGGTAGTGGGAATCAGCATTGCAATTTACGGAGTGGTGTACCAGAATACATTACTTTTTACTCCTTATTATAAGATGCCCCAGCCCGATCTTTGCAGCCTGCTGGAAGAAGAATTTGGGATACCTGTAAAAGCGGAAAACGAAGCTAACCTTTCTGTTCTGGGTGAATCTGCCTTCCACTTTAACTATCAGGATATGATTATGATTAATGTTCACGATGGTATCGGCATGGGAATCTTAATCCAAGGTCATCTCTATACCGGTCACAACGGTTATGCAGGTGAATTCGGGCACACAATCCTTTATCCTAACGGAAAGCTCTGTCCCTGCGGCAACAGGGGGTGCATTGAACAGTACGCCTCTGAGACAGCCATTTTGAAGGAATATGCGCGCAGGAGATATCTGCCGTCTATTACACTGGACGATTTTCTTTATGCATATCGGTCCAATGAACCGGTAGCCCTGGATATGATGGACCTCTTTGTTCAGTATATGTCCATTGCTATCAACAATGTACAGAATACCTTTAATGCAGACCTGATTGTGCTCAACAGCGCTTTTACCAATTATATTCCGGATTTGATCCAGAGGATACAGAATTCCTTAGGCACCATGCAGAACCGGGACTGCCGGGTTATCTTATCCCAGCTCCAGGATATTTCAGGGCTGATAGGAGGGGTTCGGATCAGTGTGGAAAATTTCCTGGAAATTGAACATCTGAAGATCGATGCGGCAACTCTCGGCACCAGATAGATATTTTTTTAACATTCATAAATCTTTTGATCTTTATTCATGATTTCTTCACAAGTTTAACATGAATTCATCATATTTAACAGCTATACTATAAACATAAAAATAATACAGGAACAAGATTATTTTTATAATTTTCTTTTTCATATGTCGACAAATGTCGACTCTCCTTCCTTTAATATAAATGGAACGCTAGCGATAGCGTTCCATTTTTTGTTTCCCTTATTTACTTAATTCATTGCTTAACCTTCCGAATTCCTCCAGAGTCAGCGCCTCTCCCCGGATTCCCGCAGGATAACCGCAGTTTGCAATGGCCTGCTGAATCTCCTCCTTGGTAAAGGACAGCCCGGGATCATTATTGAGACCGTTGGCCAGTGTTTTCCGCCTTTGATTAAAAGAAGCGCGTATCAGACGGAATAGCAGATTCTCATCCTTCACCACTATGGGAGGAATTTTATGGCGGGTGAGGCGTATGACTGCACTTCCCACCTTAGGCCTGGGCATAAAACAGTTTGCAGGTACATTCGCCACAATGTACGGCTCTGCGTAATACTGTACTGCCAGAGACAGGGCCCCGTAATCTTTAGACCCGGGACCCACCTGCATCCTGTCTGCCACTTCTTTCTGCACCATAACTGTTATGGAATCTATAGGGACATGGTTCTCAAAAAGTCCCATAATGATTGGAGTTGTAATGTAATAAGGAAGATTGGCCACTACTTTAATGGGTCTACCCCCGTTTCGCTCTTCCGCAAGCTTCTGGATATCTACTTTTAATATATCATCATGAATCACTGATACATTTTCAAAATCCTGTAACGTGTCCTGCAGGATGGGGATGAGCGCTTTGTCTATCTCCACCGCTACTACTTCCCTGGCCGCTGCGGCCAGGTACTGAGTCATGGTACCGATTCCCGGCCCAATCTCAAGGACAAAATCATCCTTCGCAACCTGGGAAGCCTTAACTATCTTGTCCAGCACATGTGTGTCAATGAGGAAGTTTTGTCCAAACTTTTTCTGAAAGACAAAATCATATTTCTGAAGGACTTCTATAGTCCGTTTTGGCTCTCCCAGATAGGGTTCAATCATATGGCATGCTCCTTATATATCAAAATCTTTTTCATAGAGGATAATTCTGTTGTCCTCATCTACATGACGTTTGGAAATCTTCCTTCCCAGTCTTCGCGTTCCCCGCTCCGCATGGTAGATTGCCCCGTCAACCATATCTTTTACCTGAGATACAGTGATTGGCTCGTCTTCATCCTGATTGTCTCCAATCATGGTATAAAGTGCCAGCACACCCATCTCATCCATCTTATATCCCAGCTCCTTTGCATAGGTTCTGGCAAAAGAGACAAGTTCATCGTTTGTAAAAACAGGGATTGTAACAGTGGCTGCAAACTTCTCGGCAAAAACAGGGTACTGTTCCAAAAATTCTCTCATGGGTTTTTTCTGCCCCTCCAGAATCACAGTAAGTCCGTCTGTCCGGAAGTCCATAGCCTTTGACAGCTTAGTTACTGTATCCTGGTTCATCTCACTTGCATTTTCTATAATTAAGAATCCTCCGGACAGCTTGGATACAATGCTTACCGGATCTTTTTCATTTAATTTGGCACCTTCTATGTTCGCAGTTTTCGCCGCCTCCATCCTGCGCTCTTTACAGATGGCTTTGACAATACTCTGACATAATCTAGTCTTTCCAGCACCCGGTCTTCCCACAATAATAAGATTTCCTGTCTTGGAGGTTTTGTCCCACGCTGCCTCCTGTGCTGCGTCCAGGGCCTCTTTTATCTGTTCCTTAATTCCGGGAATCTGCTGAAAATACGTAAAAATCCGCTTTTCTTCTTCCTTTGTAAGGTGGTGGCGAAGCAGATCTCCCTCTTCGTCCCTATCCTTCTCAATATCCTCAGGAAATACAAAATCTTCTTTATCTACATCTGTAAAATCAAAGGATTCCGCTTCTTCCTGCCCGTGTTCCTCAGGCTCCGGCTCCTTTTGAAGCTCTTCCTCAAGGTTGATGGTGATTCCAAGGTCCTCTCCATTATCCTCTTCGGGCCCTGAGAATACAGGGACTGTATCTGACAGTAAGTCGTCAGGCAGCCGGAAAATCTCCTCCTCAGTACTTTCCCCGGCAGATGCCTCAAGGGAAACTATGACCTCGGGATTTGGAGTATCTATTGGCGTCCAGGTACCTGGCTGATCTGTGGGTACTTTCCGGATTTTTTCCTCCGGCTCTGCGGGCTCCTGTATATTCTCCTCGGTTTCCCCTGAGGCAACGGACGCCTCCGCCATCTCCGGGACTTCTATCGGCGCATCCTCCTGCACGGTTGCGGATTCTCCGCTTATCTCTTCCCACGTCTCCGCAGTCTCTTCAACCATGTCGCTTATTTCTGATGACTCTTCCCTGGAAGCTTCTTTCTCTGGACTATCCTCTTCCACTGTATCCTGGGATTCTGCTTCCTCCCCAGCTTCTTCCTTCTGCTCAGGTGCCTCGATACTCTCATCAGGTACTGGAATCGTATCAGGTGCTTCTTCCCCTTCAGGAATCACAACTGCCCTGGTTTCTCCGAAATCAATCTTTTCTTTTTCCTCTGCCGGACTCTCCTCCTCCAGAGAACCGGAGGATATCTCCTGAGCCAGATTATTGGCTGTCTCTGCAAGTATGGCATCAATATCCACGTCATAATTCTTGTAATCCAGCTCACCCCTGGTCTTTTCTTCCTCGGATAAGGATTCCGGCACATCAAAAGGCTTTGACGCTGCGGGTTTTACATGGGAAACTGTCTCGGCTGCTACTGCCGCTTTCTTAATGGCATTAGAAAGGTTGATTGCGCTCACAGGCCGTGACCCGCTGAAGTCTTCCGGCTCCAGCTCCTTGACCACATAGTCCTTTGTATCTTCAAAAGGCGTGTATTGCGTAATATCCGGCTCTGTCTCTCCTTCTTCCGGCGTATTCTCCTCAGCAATTTCCTGAATCTGGGGTTCCTCTTTTTGACCGCCCCCGAATACATCTCTGATCCCCTGTGCGATCTTTTCCTGAAAAATTCCCGCGTTTTCACGGACCGGAGCAAAAAGAGATGGTTCCTCCACGGGAGTCTCTTTCTTCTCTGGTTTCTCTTCCTCTGCCGCTTCCACTGCAGCCTCTTTCTTCTCTGGCTCTTTTCTTTTCTGAGCCTTAGCCTCCAGCGCCGCCTTTTCTTCCAGGTACGTTCTTGTCTTGAAACGGTTGTCATACTTTTGCTGCTGGTCTCTTGTAAGAGGTGCATAATTCATCTTCAGCTCCATGGCCTTTGTTACAAAACGTCCCTCGCTGAACCACAGGATCAGGTCGTCGCACTCCTCAATACATCTTTCCCTCATACCAGCCTTTGCATACAGTCTTGCAAGTTCGTACGCCCATCTCTCTGTATATTCCCGGCTTTTATATTCCTCCAGAATTGCGATCTGATCTTCAATGGGAGCGCGCCTTGCCTTGTAAATCTTATATTTTAATATATATTTTGTATTATCATTGGGCGCCCGCTTTACAAACTCATCGTAATAGCCTGCGGCTTCGTCAAAATCCTTCAGCTTCAGCGCCAGTTCTACCAAACGATACAGTACAGATTTCCCAATAGGTGCCCGTTCATATGCCAGAAGTAAAATCTCCCTGCTGTCATCATACTTGTGATTGGCTTCATAAATCTCCCCTACCATACACAAAGTACGAGCACTTTTCACCCGCCGCCAGTCTATCGTCTCGCAGATTTTCAGTGCCCCCTCATAATCCTGATTATCAACCAGGTCATTGATTTGATCTAATTTAACCCGATATTCATATTTATCCAATGTATTCACCTCTAACTCGTATTTACCGTCACTTACTGTAAAAGTACCTGATATCCCATAGTTGTCTCAAGTTTATCATAACGGAAATATGTTGTCAAAGTAAATGGGTGGAAAATTGAGTTTACATGGCGGAACTAAGGGCTTTTAAAAGGATCTAAAAGAATATTAAATTTCTATAAATTGGATTTTATATTCTATTACGCAAAATGAGAAGCCTTGTGCGGAAGGCTTCTCATTTTTATTCTTTACATTTGAGTTTCTTCTATAAATATGCAGGTTGAGAACATGCCGTTCCCTTTTAGTCTTCTACCACTACCTTATCCAGATGCCAAATCTCATCCACATATTCCTGGATGGTCCGGTCTGAAGAAAACTTTCCGCTTGAGGCTGTATTCAGAATTGCACTTTTAGCCCAGCCCCTCTGGTCTCTGTAAGCAGCCTCCACCTTTTCCTGGGCTCTGGCATAGGATTTGAAGTCAGCCAGTGTAAAATACGTATCCGGTTTATCGCTGCTCTTAGTATTGAGCAGTGAATTATATAAATCACGGAAACGCTCGGGATCCCTCGGGGAGAAGGTCCCATTAATGAGCTGCATCAGTACATTACGGATATCGGGATCTGTATTGAAATAGAAATTAGGGTCATAGCCTCCGTTTTGTTCGAAGTTGATTACCTCATCAGAGCTCAGGCCGAAGATAAATGCATTATCCTCCCCTACTTCCTCCACGATCTCTACGTTAGCCCCGTCCATAGTGCCAATGGTCAGGGCTCCGTTAAGCATAAACTTCATATTGCCAGTTCCGGAAGCCTCTTTGCTGGCCGTGGATATCTGTTCGGAGACGTCGGCCGCCGCAAAAATGATTTCCGCATTGGATACCCGATAGTTTTCTATGAATACTACCTTTAATTTCCCTTTGATGGAAGCATCATTGTTTACCACATCCGCTACAGAATTAATGAGTTTGATGATTAGCTTCGCACGGTGATAACCGGCGCTTGCCTTTGCCCCAAATATAAATGTCCTCGGATAGAAATCCAGCTCCGGATGCTCCTTCATCTTATTATACAGATACATCACATGCAGGATATTCAGCAGCTGGCGTTTATACTCGTGCAGCCTCTTGACCTGAACGTCAAAGATTGACCTGGGATCCACTTCAATTCCGTTGTGCTCCATAATATATTTTGCCAGACGCAGCTTATTCTGGTACTTAATATTCATAAATTCCTGCTGGGCCTTTTCATCGTCTGCATAGATTTTTAGCTTGGAGATCTGACTGAGATCTGTGATCCAGTCTCTGCCGATATGCTTTGTCACCCAGTCTGACAGCAGGGGATTGCCGTGAAGCAGAAAGCGCCTCTGTGTAATCCCATTTGTCTTATTGTTGAATTTCTGGGGCATCATTTCATAGAAATCCTTTAGTTCCTTATTCTTTAAGATTTCTGTATGCAGTCTTGCCACACCGTTTACGGAATAGCTTCCGGCTATGGCAAGATGAGCCATTTTTACCTGGCCGTCGTAAATTATAGCCATTTTCTTTATCTTTTCCTGGTTGCCCGGATACATCTGCTGTATCTGGATCAGAAAACGGCGGTTGATCTCCTCCACAATCTGGTAGATCCTGGGGAGAAGCCGTGAAAACAGTTCAATGGGCCATTTTTCCAGTGCTTCCGCCATAATTGTATGGTTTGTGTAGGCACAGGTCCTTGTGGTGATATCCCAGGCATCTTCCCAGGACAATTTTTCCTCGTCCACAAGAATACGCATCAGTTCCGCTACAGTTACTGTGGGGTGTGTGTCGTTTAACTGGAAGGTTACCTTACTGGGAAGCTCGTGAATATCTCCGTGTTTTTTCTTAAACTTCTCCACTGCCGCCTGAATGCTTGCCGAGATAAAGAAGTACTGCTGTTTCAGTCTCAGCTCTTTTCCTGCGTAATGGTTGTCGTTGGGGTAGAGAACCTCCACAATGTTGCGCGCCAGATTCTCCTGCTCTACTGCTTTCCTGTAGTCTCCCTTATCAAAGGAATCCAGCTGGAAATCATTGATTGCCTCTGAATCCCAGATGCGGAGGGTATTTACAATCTGATTATTATAGCCTACAATTGGGAGATCGTAAGGAATTGCCCGAACAGACTGGTAATCTTCCTGTACAAACTCATTGCGTCCTGTTGAAGGATCATACACAACTCTCACATGGCCGCCGAACTTTACTTCCTTTGCATATTCGGGACGGCGCAGTTCAAAGGGATAGCCGTCTTTCAGCCAGGCATCCGGAACTTCAATCTGATATCCATCTTTAATTTCCTGTTTGAACATGCCGTAGTGGTAGCGGATCCCGCACCCGTAGGCACAATAACCCAGAGTAGCCAGGGAATCCAGGAAGCAGGCGGCCAGGCGGCCCAGTCCTCCATTTCCCAAAGCAGGATCCGGTTCCTCATCCTCTATGGCATTCAAATCAAATCCCAGCTCCTCCAGGGCTTCCTTCACCTCGTCATACGCGGTAAGGTTTAACAGATTATTGCCCAATGCCCTTCCCATCAAAAATTCCATGGACAGGTAATAGACAATCTTGGGATCTTCTTTGTCAAACTGTTTCTGGGATTTCAGCCAGTTGTCAATAATGACATCTTTCACTGCGTAGGATACTGCCTGGAAAATCTGCTGGGGCGTTGCCTCATCCATGGTCTTTCTGTACAGAGATCTTATATTGCTCTTTACGCTTTCTTTAAAGGTTTCTTTGTCAAACTGTTTGCTAATCATTATTTCGCCTCCTCTTTCTATCAGATGCTTCTGATACGGGACAGATGATACTCTGTCCTGTGTGGTTCCATTATCAAGAATGACATGAGTATGATACCCATGTCATCTTCGGTAATCTATTCCCCGAGGGGGAACCCTCCGGGGTCATTTCATTCATTACACTCTTTCAACGCCCATTCTAACATCTTCTGTATTGATTTTCCACTCTTTTTCGTAACCTTTGATTTCATTTAACACAATCCGATCAGCCAGAACCTCATCTTTAATCTCACTTTCATGACAGCGGATGATTCCTTCTAACACAAGATTGTCGGAAATATAAACATTGATTCTGTCCATTACTTCGAATCCGGCTTCTTTTCTCATGGTCTGGATCTTGCTGATTATCTCCCGTACAAAGCCTTCCTCGATAAGTTCCGGTGTCAAGTTTGTATCCAGAACTACTGTTACTTCATTATCGGACTCCGATACATAACCTTCAGTCTGGGCTGTATCGATTAACAGATCTTCCTCTGAAAGCTCCACCTTATTTCCATCAATATCCAGCACCAGGACACCTGCCGCCTTTAATTCATCCATTGCTTTATTTCCGTCCAGCTCCGTGAGGGCTTTGCGGATTCCGTTCAGTAATTTACCGTATTTTGGTCCCACTGTTTTCAGCTGGGGCTTAAAGGTATAGGAGGTAAAGTCTCTCACATCTTGAGTAAACGCAATCTCCTTTACATTCAGCTCATCGGTTATAATGTTCTGATAAAATTCCGGCAGGGTGAATCCTGCTTTTACAAACATCTTTCCAATGGGCTGTCTGTTCTTGATATTAGCTGTATTGCGGCACGCTCTTCCCAGCACTACAACGTCAAGAAGATTTTCCATATTATTTTCTAATTCTTTATCAATCCAGTCTACGTTAGCCACAGGGAAGTCGCACAGGTGGATGCTCTCGGGCGCGGCGCTGTCAATGCTGCAGACTAAGTTCCGATAAATTTCTTCTGTCATAAACGGAATCATAGGGGCCGCTACTTTGGAAACCGTTACAAGAGCCGTGTACAGGGTCATATACGCATTGATCTTATCCTGCTCCATTCCCTTTGCCCAGAAGCGCTCTCTGCTGCGGCGAACATACCAGTTACTCATATCATCCACAAAATCCTGCAGCGCCCTGGCACTTTCCGGGATTCTGTAGTTGGCAAGATTGTCATCTACTGTCTGGATCAGTGTGTTTAGCTTGGAGAGAAGCCATTTATCCATTACTGAGAGCTTGTCGTATTCCAGGCTGTATTTTGTGGCATCAAATTCATCAATATTTGCATACAGGACAAAGAATGCATAGGTATTCCAGAGAGTACCCATAAATTTACGCTGTCCCTCCTGCACAGCCTTTCCATGGAAACGGTTCGGCAGCCAGGGAGCACTGTTAACATAAAAATACCAGCGGATAGCGTCTGCCCCATACAGCTCCAGAGCTTTAAAGGGATCCACTGCGTTTCCCTTGGATTTGCTCATTTTCTGTCCTTTTTCGTCCTGGACATGCCCCAGTACGATTACATTTTTATACGGCGCCTTATTAAAGATCAGCGTGGAGATGGCAAGCAGTGAGTAGAACCATCCTCTTGTCTGATCCACAGCCTCTGAGATGAAATCTGCAGGGAACTGTGCTTCAAAAAGCTCTTTATTTTCAAAGGGATAGTGATGCTGTGCAAACGGCATGGCCCCTGAGTCAAACCAACAGTCGATAACCTCCGGAACCCTGTGCATCTCTTTGCCGCACTTCGGGCAGCGGATCGTCACTGCGTCAATATAAGGGCGGTGCAGTTCAATCTCGTCCGGACAATTGTCTGACATGGATTTCAGTTCTTCCACACTGCCGATGGAATGCATATGGCCGCACTCACACTCCCAGATATTCAGAGGGGTACCCCAATAGCGGTTACGGCTGATTCCCCAATCCTGCACATTCTCCAGCCAGTCCCCGAAACGCCCCTTTCCTATGCTCTCCGGAATCCAGTTGATTGTGTTATTGTTGCGGATCAGGTCCTCTTTTACTGCTGTCATTTTTATGAACCAGGACTCTCTGGCATAATAGATCAGCGGAGTATCACAGCGCCAGCAGTGGGGGTAGCTGTGCTCAAAAAGAGGAGCTTCAAAAAGAAGACCTCTGTCCTCCAGGTCCTTTAACACCATAGGATCTGCCTGTTTGCAGAAAGTTCCTTCCCAGGGGGTCTCTTTCGTCATCTCGCCCTTCTCGTCCACCAGCTGTACAAAGGGAAGATCATATTTCCTGCCCACATTGGCGTCATCCTCACCAAATGCAGGGGCAATGTGTACCACGCCCGTACCGTCAGTAAGGGTTACATACGTATCGCATGTAATATAATATGCCTTTTTCTCCAGATTAACAAACGGGAAGAGAGGCTCATACTCTTTATATTCCAGATCCCTGCCTTTATATGTCTCTATGATTTTTGCATCTTCCCCCAGTACCTTTCCCACCAGGGCTTCCGCCATATAATACGTACGGTGATCCGCTTGCACCTTCACATAGGTCTCTTCAGGGTTCACACAGAGCGCCACGTTAGAGGGAAGCGTCCAGGGAGTCGTGGTCCATGCCAAAAAGTAGGCATCCTCACCCTTCACCTGAAAACGTACAATGGCCGAACGCTCTTTTACATCCTTATACCCCTGTGCCACCTCATGGCTGGACAGAGGCGTACCGCAGCGCGGACAATAAGGCACAATCTTATATCCTTTGTATAACAGCCCCTTTTCCCAGATCTGCTTCAGGGCCCACCACTCAGATTCAATAAAAGAGTCATGATAGGTCACATATGGATCGTCCATATCAGCCCAGAAACCCACAGTAGAAGAAAAGTCCTCCCACATTCCTTTGTATTTCCACACACTCTCTTTGCAATGCTTGATAAATGGCTCCAGACCGTATTCCTCAATCTGTTCCTTGCCATCCAGCCCCAGCATCTTCTCCACTTCCAGCTCCACCGGAAGACCGTGAGTATCCCACCCTGCCTTTCTGGGAACCATATATCCCTTCATAGTGCGGTATCTTGGGATCATATCCTTAATTACGCGTGTCAGCACATGGCCAATGTGCGGTTTTCCATTCGCTGTAGGAGGGCCGTCGTAAAAAGTATACGTAGGGCCATCCTTCTTAGTTTTCATACTCTTTTCAAAAATATGATTCTCTTCCCAAAACTTTTCCGTCTGCTTCTCTCTGTCTACAAAATTCAAATCCGTAGAAACCTTTTGATACATGATGTATATTCCTCCTTTTCTTAAAAGGGGACGTGTTCTTTCTAGAAAGAACACGTCCCAAAATCAGATTGGGGTGTCCCCATTTCACTCTGCCCTGTCCCTAATTAACAAAAAAAGCTCCCGTCCCGTAATAGGACGAAAGCCACTGGTTTCGTTAACCACCTGTTACACATACTAACATACGCGTTCCGGATAACGGGGGAAAGCCGTCTTCGCATACTCTGCCAGTTCTTACTTCTGTCATTTCCGCTGGAAACTCTGGAGTGATATTCAGTGACTGTTACTATGCATCAGGCTCTCACCGTCCCCGACTCGCTTTGGCTTTTTGCAACCACCTACTGTCTCCGTCATTGTTTTTTCTATATTCTCCGATATATTATACTTACTTGAGGAATGAGTTGTCAAGGTATGAAAGAAATAAATTTGCTATATAATACAAAATCATCTATAATGGGTTTAGATTTTTACAAAAGCGAGGATATACCATGAAGAAAAAGATACGGCCGTTACTATGCTGTGCCCTGATTATTACTGCCCTGACCGCAGGCTTCCCGGCATCCCATGTGCTGGCAACACCGACTGATACCCAGGCAGACGCTGCGGTGAATCAAGAGGACGGAACCGCAGAGAATACACCTACTCAGCCGGCCCTTCCTGAGTGCTATAACTGGCCCATACAGTCCAATGAGACGGAGGGATGGCCCCAGGGCCCGCAGGTACAGGCAGAAACCGCAATTGTTATGGAAGCAGATTCAGGCTGCATACTGTATGCCAAAGGGATCGATGAAAAGCGGGAACCAGCCAGCATCACTAAAATCATGACCGCTCTTGTAGCCCTGGAACACAGCCGGATGGATGAACAGGTGACCTTTTCCCACAATGCAGTCTTTAGTATAGAACAGGGAAGCACACACATAGGGATCAAAGAAGGGGAAGTTCTTACCATGGAACAGTGCCTCTATGGAGTCCTACTTGCATCCGCCAATGAAGTTTCTAACGGCGTTGCTGAGCATGTGAGGGGCAGCATAGAAGGGTTTGTGGAGATGATGAATGAAAAGGCCCGGGAAATCGGATGCAAAAACACACACTTTTCCAATGCCAACGGACTCCATAATGAAGAGCATTATACAACCGCCTATGATATGGCTCTGATAACCCAGGCCGCACTGAAAAATCCAACGTTTCGGTCTATTATGAGCACAGACCACTTTATTATCCCTACCACTAATATCACTGACGAGGAAAGATGGCTGAACAATCATCACAAAATGCTCCGTGAGACAAAGTTTCACTATGAGGGATGCATCGGAGGAAAGACAGGATATACAACAGATGCAGGCAACACCCTGGTAACCGTTGCGGACAGAAATGATATGGAACTTATCTGCGTTACTCTAAAAACGAACGCCAATGCAGTTTACACCGACACGGCTCTGCTCCTGGACTATGGTTTTAATAATTTCCAGAAGATTGCCCTGTGTCAGAAAAAACAGCAGATCTCTGTGCGCCTCCTGCCTTTCGACCGCCAGTTTTATTCGGAACATGCCTCCGGTACCATTGGCGAATATCAAAATGACGCTTATGCTGTTATTCCCAGCGATATTCAGATGGAAAACCTCACCAAACAGGTTTCCATAAAAAAGAATCTGGAAGAGACAGAGTACTATTTTAATTCTAAACTAATCACCAGGCGCCTTCTGTCCCTGTCCTCAGTCCTTACGTCCCAAAGCCCTGAGAATGCTGTGAATCTCCTGACAGACACCCTTACAGATCATACTGACGGCAATATCATCACCAAGTTCAAAGCACTCCCCTCCTGGAAATATCCGGTACTGGGAATCCTGGGTTTTATACTTATCTTTTATATTATCTTGCTGATTCTTAGAATAAAAAGAAGAAAAAAGAGACGAAGGAAAAGAAAAAAATAAAGAGCAGCATCTGCATCAGGGGATTATTTCCCCTGATGCCTTTTTACCTTCCTCTTTCTGCGAAGCAGCTCCCTTTTTTCCCGAATCATCTTCGCCTCATCCTCGTCGGTGAGCTTTAGCGTCTTTACTACATAAGTCATCCCGTCATCCGTCTTCTTCATCCGTATCTTCCCTTTCAGATATCCATGTTCCGGGCATATAGCCAGACAAAAATGATTCTTCGTGTTCATGGAGAACCACCGGATTTTTTTCTTCGCTGATTTTCCGCACACAAAGCATCTGGTACTCACTACTTCACGGTCCTTCATGGCATCTTCTTTGGTTCGAAATTCTCTGGACACATACTTCTCATATTTTTCATAGACAATATGAATCTCCTCCGACTTCTTCTTAGGATTCTGGTACGTATCCAATGAGAAATTAGCCCACATACAGTCCGCTGAGATGCGCTTTAATATCTCCGACGTATAAAAAGCATCTGCCAGGGCTCTGTGAAAGTCCTCTCCCTTTGGGATCTCAAGGTAATCCGTGGCATACTCCAGGGATTTCCGGCTTTTCCCGTCCTCGTAAGAGATACTGAACAGCTTCTGCACATCAAAAAAACGCACTGGCCCCTCCAGCAGCTCCAGCTGTCCGTAAAATTTCATATTCCGCTGAAGCTCTGTGAGATCCATTGCCCCCCAGGTACAGAAACAGGCGTCCGGACCGCACCACTCCAAAAAATCTCTGAGTGCCGAGGGAAAGGTCACCCCCTGGTTCAGACTTTCCTTATCTATTCTGATAATCTCCTGCGTTCTGAAGTGCATCTGTTCATATACCACAGGCTTGATAATCCGGTGAAATCTTTGGGATGTCTCCCGGTTTTCATTTAATTTGACTGCCCCTATTTCAATAATCTCAAAAGGAAGGTGCTTATTTTCCTTATCCTTTCCATTGGGGCACTGATTCCATTCCAAATCGAAAACAATATAATCCATATGCTACCTGCTATTTTCTGATATACCCATTGGGGACGGGGGAAAACCGGTTTCCCCCGTCCCCAATGGAACACTGTTATCGTGAACTGCTTTCGATTTTATCAGAATACATGGCTAAAGTCAATTTGCTGCTTGCTGCTCCTCTTTATCTTTTGGCAGAATAATGTTCAAAAGGACTGCAACCAGAGTAGCTATGACTACCGGAGACTTGCCAAATATAGTTGTCACCCATGCCGGAAAAGAGGATAAAGCGGCAGATGCCTGTGCGATCCCCATACCGAGGGCAGCAGCCAAACCTACAATTGAAGTATTCCGGTAAGTCATCTTCTCAGAGGTCACAAGCTTCATACCCGTCATAGCGATAGATGCAAATACGGATACAGTGGCCCCACCCAGAACACACTGGGGAATCGTTGTAAGGAGAGCAGAAAACTTTGGTATCAGCCCTGCCACCCCAAGGATTACAGCAGCAAGCCCAAGCACACAGCGGTTAATTACCTTTGTAGTTGTAACGATACCAACGTTCTGACTATATGTAGCTGTGGGAAGTCCTCCGAATACTGCTCCTATAATATTCATAACACCATACCCCACAATCCCGTTCTGCAGTTCATTGTCATGAGGCTCCCTGTCCATACCGCCGATGGTGGTGGCAGAAAAATCTCCGATGGCCTGGATGGAGTTAATCCCAAAAAGAAGTCCGATGGCTACACAGGAAGATATCTCAAAGTTTATTCCGAAGTGCATCAGCTTAGGCATCTGGACAATCCCCGCTTCCGCTACGCTGGCAAAGCTTACCATACCAAAAAACGCAGATACAATATAACCTACAATAATTCCGATAAGTATAGATGACAGCTTAAAAATCCCCTTGCCAAAATGGTTTAGTACGGTTACCACTATAAGGGTGATGATGGCAACCAGCCAGTTCTGCCAGGAACCATAATTTTCACTGTTTGCTCCACCTGCCATGTAATTAATGGCTGTGGGATACAGAGAAAGCCCAATGGTAAATACCACCGTACCAGTGATAAGCGGAGGAAAAAACCTTCGGATTTTCTTTACCAGCACTCCTACCACAATAGCTACCACACCGCCTACAATCTGCGCCCCCAGGATGGTGGCCACCCCAAATCCCTCGGCAATGGCCTGCATACTCGGCACATATGCAAAGCTCACCCCCATAATCACTGGCAGCCCCGCACCAATGGCAAACTTCTGCCTCTTCCCGATGGGAAAGAGCTGCAGCAGAGTAGAGATAGCTGACACAAACAGAGCTGCCTGAACCAATATTACCTTATCCGCACTGTTCAGCCCGCCCCCGCTTACCGCTCCCGAAACAATAAGAGCCGGGGTCACACACCCCACGATCATTGCTACAACATGCTGCAGCGCCAGCGGCACTGCCTGTTTTAAACTGGGCACACCATCCAGTTCAAAAATGCTTCCTTGTCCTATCCTTGCTTTTTCCATGATAGAAATCCCCCAATACATTTTTCAATTACCCTTAACAACCCATTAGCAGTTACGTTTATTAACATTGTATCACATTTTATACAATACTACAAATATTTTTGTATTTTTTCTTATAAAATACAAAAATTTTTAGGTTTTCTTTACTTCCTCTTCGTCAGCCTGCATAAAATCCTTTTATTTTCCATTATATAATAGTGAAATGATACGGATTCCTCCATTAATGGCCGGCGCTCAAAATAAATGCCATATTCTATGTTGACATCTATAATTGTATATGATATAGTTACAGTATTAAATGTAATTAATTTTATTACAGTTAGGAGAGCGAAAAATGAATAGTGATTTTTGTGTTGCCGTACACGGGATGGTCTATCTGAACCATAAGAAGTGTCAGCTGTCCAGTGATGAGCTGGCAGACAATATCTGCACCAACCCCGCACGGGTAAGAAAGGTAATGGCAAAGCTAAAGAAGAAGAACCTGGTACTAACTAAAGAAGGAACTGTGGGTGGGTATTCCTTTCAGGGGGATCCATCCTGCGTCTCATTGGCAGATATTGCGGAAGCCCTTGACCTAAAATTTGTGGAAACTTCATGGAGAAGCGGCAGTATAGATATGGACTGCCTGGTAGCTTCCGGGATGGGTGACCTTATGGATGAGATTTTCCAGGATCTGAACCAGGATTGTCTGGAGAAGCTCAGCAGAATAACGATTCAGGATCTGGATTCCAGAATCTTTAATTGCCGGAAAAACTCTCAGCAAACGGATAAAGAATAAGAAAAGGGGTGTATTTATGAAACAATATGACAATATTATGATAGGCTTTGGAAAAGGCGGGAAAACTTTGGCAGGAGCGCTGACCGCCGGCGGACAGTCCGCTGCAATCATCGAACAGTCAGACAAAATGTACGGAGGAACCTGTATTAATGTAGCATGCATTCCCACAAAATCCTTGGAGCACAGCGCCAGATTGTCAGCGGTTCAGGGTGGATCCTTTGAGGAAAAAGCAGAGCGTTATGCCAGGGCTGTGGAAGAAAAGCGGAGATTAACCTCTATGCTCCGGGAAAAGAATTATCAGAAAGCAGTGGGGGCTGGTGTGGATGTAATTCTGGGAAAGGCCAGCTTTCAGGATAAAGAACATATTGCTGTGACAAAACCAGATGGTACGACTGAACTAATCAAGGGAAGAAGGTTCTTCATTAATACAGGCGCACGTCCGTTTATTCCCCCGCTTCCCGGCATAGAGGGAAACCCTTATGTATATACAAGCCAAACTTTAATGGAGCTTGATACCCTTCCCAGTCATCTTGTCATTATTGGGGCTGGATATATTGGATTGGAATTTGCTTCCTACTACACGAATTTCGGTGCCAAAGTAACTGTCATCCAGGATAAAGATCGTTTTATGCCAAGAGAAGATGAAGAAGTGGCGGAAGCTGTTTTGAAAAGCTTCGAAGAGCGGGGAATCCTTCTGCTGCCCAATGCCTCTGTAGCCTCTGTGGATGCCGGTAAGGATCATGCTGTTGTATCTGTTAAGACAAAAGAAGGCACTCAGACTCTCACCGCCCAGGCCGTCCTGGTTGCCACTGGACGCCGTCCTAATATCCAGGAACTTCAGCCAGAAAACGCAGGGGTTTCACTTACTCCCAGAGGCGCTGTCCTCACCGATGACAGGCTGAGAACCTCCAACCCCAATATCTGGGCCATGGGAGATGTTGCCGGAGGGCTTCAGTTTACTTATATCTCTTTGGATGACTCCCGCATTGTAAAGTCACAGATATTAGGCAATGGGGAAAGAACCACAAAAAACCGGGGTGAGATACCCTATTCTGTCTTCCTGGATCCACCATTTTCCAGAGTAGGACTTACGGAACAGGAGGCTAGAGAACAGGGCCATGAAATCATGATTGCCAAATTGCCGGCAGCCGCTGTACCGAAGGCGCAGATTCTGAATAAACAGACAGGGCTTTTGAAAGTAATTGTGGATGCCCAATCCGGACTTATTCTGGGTGCTCATTTATTCTGCACAGAGTCCCATGAGATGATTCAGATTTTCAAACTAGCCATAGATGCACATCTCCCCTACACAGTGCTGAGGGACAGTATCTATACTCATCCAACTATGAGTGAGGCTATCAATGACTTATTGGCAGGCATTTGAGATACCTGCATACAAATATGAATTAGGAGGTAACTATGGGCTTTTCAGTTGAAACCAGTATTCCTGTACTGACCGTATTTTTACAGGGTCTTTTAAGCTTTTTCTCGCCCTGTGTTCTTCCGCTGGTTCCGCTGTATATCAGCTACCTGGCCGGAGGAGCAAAGAGAGTAGATGATCAGGGACGTATTTTTTATCCCAGGAAAAAGGTAATGTTAAACACTCTCTTCTTTGTAATCGGCATCAGCTTTACTTTCTTCCTGCTGGGTATGGGGGTTACCTCCCTGGGCAGATTCTTCAGTGATAACCGCATCTGGTTTGCCAGAATCAGCGGAATTGTTATGATATTCTTTGGTCTTTACCAACTGGGTCTCTTCGGAAGATCTAAAAAGCTGGACCGTGAACACAGACTTCCCTTCCAGCTGAACCGCTGGAGTATGAATCCTGTAACAGCTTTAATTCTGGGATTTACCTTCAGCTTCGCATGGACACCATGCGTAGGCCCTACTCTGGGCAGTGTCCTCTTAATGGCTTCCTCTTCAGGATCTTCACAGGCAGGTATGCTTCTTATCGGTGTTTATACCCTGGGGTTTGTCATCCCATTCTTAGCAGTGGGTCTGTTCACCGGTGCAGTCCTGGGATTCTTCCGCAAATATCAGAAAGTAGTTCAGTATACGGTTAAAGTAGGCGGAATTCTGCTGGTATTTATGGGTATTATGACTCTCACGGGAATGATGAACGGCATTACCAGTTACCTGTCCTCTCAGGGAACATCTGCCCAGACACAAACAGAGCAGCCGGCTGCGGAGAAAAAAGATTCCGACGGAGAAGATAAAGATAATCATTCTGTCTCTGACTCAGATACTTCTGACACTGCAGAAGCAGAGGAAAATAAAGAAGAAAAAACACCTGCACCTGACTTTACCCTGGTGGATCAGAACGGAGAAACCCACAAGCTCTCCGATTATAAAGGAAAAACTGTATTTCTGAACTTTTGGGCGACCTGGTGTCCGCCCTGCCGCCAGGAGATGCCGGATATTCAGGCCCTCTACGAAACATACGGGGAAAATAAAGAAGATCTTATTGTACTTGGAGTAGCCAATCCCAAGACCAACGATCATCCCAACAACCAGGATGAGACCCAGGAGAAAGTGGCCGGGTTTTTGAGTGAAAACGGATATACTTATCCCGTTGCTATGGATACTACGGGGGATGTTTTCAGCGCTTACGGGATCAGCTCCTTCCCAACCACTTTTATGATAGACAAGGAGGGAAACGTATACGGATATGTGAGCGGCGCCATCACTGCGGATATTATGGAAAGTATCGTAAAGCAGACAATGGACGGCGAATAGAAGTTCTTCTATAATAAATAATAACCTGCGTGATGCAGAAATTACAGACCCTGGGCACATTGATAATGCATTAGTCTTTGCATGTGTCTAGGGTATCATTGTATCCACCCAAGCCCCGGCCAGCTGCATCCAAATTTCGCATTCTTTTTGGATCCCTCTCCCGTCCATGCTCATTGACAACCTTCCTGCAGTACCCAGTCCATGAATCCCCCTGGGGAAGAGGTGAAACTCGGTTGGTATTCCATTTCTTCTTAATGCCTCTACAAAAAGCAGAGAGTTCTCTACCGGTACCGTCTGATCTTCAAAGGTGTGCCAGATAAAAGTTTTCGGAGTATCCCGGTCTACCTGCAGTTCCAGTGACATCTCCCGTTCCAGTTCATTACCGGAGCCTCCCAAAAGATTGCGGAAACTCTCCCTGTGCCCGTAAACGCCGGAGGTTATAACAGGATAGCTGAGAATCAGCCCATTAGGTTTCGTCAACCAGGCATCCGTGCCCAGCAATTTCCATAACTCTTTCTTTTTCCAGAATACTCCGAGACTGGCCGCCAGATGCCCCCCGGCGGAAGAACCCTGAACAATAATTTTATCCGGATCAATATACCATTCTTTTGCCCTCTCCCTGAGGATCTGTACTGCGGCGGCGGCCTGCAGAAGTGCTGTGGGATATACTGCCGGTGCCACAGAATAACGGAGGACAGCGGCATGGAATCCCATGGCCATAAACTTTAGGGCGATCCCCTCTGCCTCCCGATCTGAAGTCATAGCGTAAGCACCGCCGGGGCATATAAGTATCACCGGGCGTGTCAGCCCATTATACAATTCTTCGGAGTTGCTCCACAGATAAGTATAAAGTACAGCCGTATCCGATGCATCCGGCACTTTAATTTCCATTCGTTCGTGTAACATATGAATCTCCCTTTCCCTACAATCTTATCTCACATCCAGAGGGAGCCGCTCCTGATAATACCCGCTCACCCTCTGCAAATCCAGTGATTTTCTCTTCTGTATTACAGCGGCCTTTTCCCTGGAAAAAACCCAGTCCCTAATTTCCTCCCGCTCCAGAACCAGAGGCATTCTGTCATGTACGGGCTTCATACATGCATTGGCCTCATCTGTCAGAATTACAAATCTTTCCTCTCCCTGGAACGAGTTATAACACCCCGCCAGGTACATGACTCTGTCCCCATCCCTTGTAAAAGTGAATTTATTTTTGTGCCTGTCCCACTCATAGAAGCTGCTGACCGGAATTACGCAGCGCCGCTGTTCCATACTTCCCCGGAACATCCTCTTTTCATACGCAGACTCCTGACGTGCATTAAAAATCACTCCTTTTCCCTGATATCCCGGGAATCCCCAGACAAATATCTCCCCGCACAGCTCCTCTTCCCTCCCTGTCACTACCGGAGCCGCCTGATTGGGATACACATCCCTGGCTCCCTTCCACTCTCTAAGCTTGCGGTCTGCATACCTGACCACTTTCAGAATCTCTTCAACCATATCTTCATCAATGTAATATCTGCCGCACATAAAAGGTTCCTCCATTTATTTTAAATCTGCCGAGTACCTTTACTTATTATAAGCAATTTTCATGCTCTGATGCAACGGCAATCCCTCTGTACCCGGAAAGTTCCTTCTGGCAGACCTCCGCCTACTCCCGCAATCCAGATATACTCCTCCCCCGGCAGATTTTTTTCTCTAATTCCTTTCCCGTAAAGCAGAATCATGCTCCAGAAGGTTAACTCTCTCGGATTTTAAGTTTCCCAAACCCCGTGAATATTTTTCCGCAAACATCTGTCCCAGCTTCAGCATAGCCTTGGACGCACCCTCAACAGCAGGCGCAAATCCTGTATTGCCCAGATATATCCCTTGTATTCCCATATCCCCCAGCAAAGAAACTATTTCCTCAAAGTCAACACCTGCCATATACAAAGGGGGAGTTCCCAGGATACAGCACAATTTATTGTTTTGGGCAGTCTCTCCTATGGCTCTGCTTATATCATATTCCAAATGTCCATTTAGCTGTACATCGCAGATACGGGTGTAAAGTACGCTGTCTGTACAGGAAGCACATCCCCCGGGGGTCAGCAGATATGCCTGGCAGTCGTAGTAAGAAAGTATGTCCAGAATACCGCTGTAGTCTGGCCTCTGCGGCACAAACTCCATGCGGCCGGAGCATAATTTCTGTCCTTCCCATTCGGAAGGAATCTGTTTAAGTATCTTCTCCAATTCCTCCATAACGGAGATCCGCCGTTTCACCATAGGTCCCCGGAACAGAGTATACACAGGGATCCCCTGGGGGTTCTCCAGTTCCCCTTCCAGCCCATCCTGTGTCCACCCGGTCAATACCTCCATACAGGAGGGATAGAGAATAACCGCCCGAATCCCCTCCGTAAGAAGTGCTTTCTGGACACACGCTCTAATCTTACTGTCCTGCTGCCCTCCTCCATATTCCCATGGAGTGATATAACAAAAAAAGAACTGTTCCAGCCGGTTCAGTTCCCTGGCAATTGTATAAAGGCTCCAGATGCATCCGTAAGTCCCTGATGCGACTAGTGCCACTCCGTCTGTCTGGAGAATACGCCTGGCTGCAGAACATCTGCCCTCCGCATTTTCCCCTTCCATTTTAAGTATTTCTATAATCTCTCCCATAATTCTACTCCTATTTTGCTGATTTCCTGCCGGAATTCATCCATTTCCAGCTCGCTCAGGGGCCTGACAGCATCCATGCTTCTCCCTGCTATGATATGTGCCGCCAGATTTTCCAGAACCCGGCACACATGTGTCTTAGGGTACCGTTCCTGCAGTAGCTCCTGCCGGTAATCCGCCGCCTTGATCTGAACAGATTCCTCCAGACGGGCACAGATTTCAGCCCCTGTGAGTTCTGAAAACCTTCTTACAGGTTCTTCCTCTGAGACACCTTTCAAGTGATTCAGAACCAGACCGCCCATTCTGACACCCCCGTATGCATAGGAAGCAACTCCTCTCATGATATTGTTTGCCGCATATAGTGACATAAAGTCAGGCGAAGTAACGATATATACCTTATCCACAAAGTGCTTGCGCATAGGCATTGCGAATCCCCCGCAAACCACGTCACCAAGCACATCATACAGAATCACATCCCAATCCTCCTTTAGAATTCCCAGACAGTCCAGGGTATCCGCCATTGTAGTAATTCCGATACCGGCGCATCCGCGCCCTGCTCTGGGTCCCCCGGCCTCTATACACCATACCCCGCATGATGATTGAAACAAAATATCCTCCCGCCTTATAGTCCCCTGATGCTCCAGCTGCTGTTCCAGAACTGTTGGAATTCTCCGCCCCATCAGCAGACGTGTTGAGTCAGCCTTCGGGTCGCACCCAATATGAAGAACCTTTCTGCCCTCCGACGCCAGAACAGCTGAAAGATTAGATGCTATTGTAGATTTTCCGATGCCTCCCTTTCCATAGAAAGCAATTCTTTTTGTTTTCTCACTCATACTATCTCCCTGTAATCATCACAGACATCCTTACAAATACAAATTTTTCTGTTTAACTCTTCCATAAAGACCAAGTCCAGTTTGGCCCTGTACAACCGGCTCAGATTGTCCTCTGTCATTATATCGGCTGCCTTTCCTGTTATAAACTCTCCCTCATCGTTAAGGATCCCAACCTCTCCCTCAAGAAGCAGGACATGATCAGGCATATGGCTTGTCATCAAAATGCCGAACCCTTTCCCGGCAAGCTTCATAATCATCTTCATCATACGCATTTGGTTCCCATAATCCAGATGGTTGGTAGGTTCATCCATAAGAATAATATCCGGCTGCTGGACGATGGTTCTTGCAATCATTACCTTCTGGGCCTCACCGCCGCTCAGCTCCGTGTAAGGCCGATCTGCCAGATGGATGATCTCCATTTCCTCCAACACTTCCTCCGCCATGCGATAATCTTCTCCTGATGGTTTTTCAAATGCTCTCAGATAAGGAGCCCGGCCCATAACTACAAAGTCACGGACCAGATAACCGTATGCAGCTGTGTGTGTCTGAGGTACATATCCGATTTTTCTGGCAACCTCTCTCTGTTCCATCCTGTGCAGAGAAACACCGTCAAGACAAATTTCTCCTCTGCAGGGTCTGAGCAGATTGGCAATACATTTTAAAAGTGTTGATTTTCCCGCTCCATTAGCCCCCAGGACAGAAAAAATCCTTCCCTTGTCCAGAGTAAAAGATACATTTTTAAAAAGAATTCTGTCTTTTCCATAAGAAAAGGATACGTCCTTAATTTCTAACTTCATGATAACTCCATCCTTTGTTTCATCAGCAGGTAAAAATAAAAGGGTGCCCCAATGAGTCCGGTTAATATACTTAATGGAAGCTCCGCACTTGTCAGAATTCTGGCCAGTGTATCAACCAGCAGCAAAAAAGCAGCCCCCAGCACCCCTGATACCGGGATTACCCTGCAGTTATCTGCTCCGGATATTATCCGGCTGAAATGGGGGATAACAAGCCCAATCCACCCGATAGTTCCGCTGATACATACTGCACTTGCAGTAAGCACCGTCGCACATATGATAATCAGCCCTCTGGTTCTTCCAATAGAAACCCCAAGGGTCTTTGCTTCCTGTTCGCCCAGGGACAGAAGATTTACCCTCCATCTCAAAATAATCAGTATGCCTGCTGCCGCTGCAACCGGGGGACCCACCCACACAATATCCCTCCACACCGAATCAGCCAGACTTCCCAGCTGCCAGTGGGTGATGGATGCCAGCTGTGTCTCCGGATCTGCAAGATACTTCAAAAGTCCCAGAATAGAATTCATAAACCCACTGATAATAACGCCGGCCAGCACCAGCGTCATCATAGAAGAATTCTTCACTACCTTCGGAATCAGTGTAGCAATCCCTACTGCCAGAATCCCCCCGGCAAAGGCAGCCACTTGAACAATTATAGAATTTCCGCCGAATAATATAGCCAAAGAGGCCCCTGCACACGCACCGGAGGAGACACCCAGCATATCCGGAGCTACCAGGGGATTTTTAAATACTCCCTGATAAGCAGCTCCCGAAAGAGAGAGCGCCCCTCCCACCATAAGGGCAGTAAGTATTCTGGGCAGCCGAAGTGTCCACACCACACTTTCAGCCTGCGCATCCCAGGATACCGGCAGGGATACCGCCTTTGACAACAGTATTTTGACAACGGTAACCGGATCAATATGGTATCTTCCCATCCCAGCGGCAGTCACTGCAAGAAGTGCTGTTCCTGCCGCCATTGCTGTCAGTACCATCCTAAATGATTTTTTGCTTTTCATGGTTTTTTACTGGAGGCATTAGCTTCACTCTGCATTATCTGCCCCAAATCTTCCTCTGTGAGTTCATAATTAAAGTAGGTTTTAAAGTATTCCTCTAGTTCTGTTTCCATATGAATATCCCCGAAAATCTCCGGCTGTATCAGCACAGCAAGCCACTCCATCATCAGAGGTGTTTCAACCCCAGGAGCATCCCAGCGGTAAAGTCCCATAGGTGCTTTGTATACCCGGCGGTTTACCACTGCATTAACGCTGCTCCAGTCCTGGCCGTCTATCTTATTCTCATACAGATCAGAAGGGAGGAAGGTATCAAAGTTGCTCAGTAAGATAATATCCGGATTAATCTCCAGGATTTCTTCCATTGTTATCTGTGTGCTGTCCCCGGCCACATTATCCGCTCCTGCCAGCTCCAGAGCCTCTTTTATAAAATTGTCATTCCCCTGGAGATCCAGCTGGGCATTCCGCAGATAGAGAACCTTGGGCTTGTCTGCCTGCTCTACCTTATCGCTGTACGATTTTATTTTCTCATATGTATCCGTATAGGCATCCATAAACTGCTGGGCACGGTCCTCCTTTCCCAACAACTGACCCATAGCCTTAAGGCTTGCCTGCAGTTCCTCAACCGTCTCGTTTTTTACCATAATGGGCGCAATGCCTAATTCCTTCAGCTGCCTGGCCTCATCGGTCTCATAATCCCAGATAACCGCAGCCTGAATCCCCAGATTTACCCATTCTTCCATATTAATAGAAAAATCTTTGCCGATACTGCTGGTATCTGCGGTACCATAATGGGGATCCAGCTTTTCCAGAAAACACCCTGTATAGGCGCTCATAGCGGTGGGATGTATGGCGGTCAGCCGTTCAGAACTTCCGTCTATGGCATAGATAACCGAGGCCCAGGGAATAGGCACCACTGCAATCTTGGAGAGATCCTCCGGAACCTCCACCACATTCCCCGCTGCATCTGTTACTGTGCGCGTTCCCTGTGATACTTCTTTTTCTTTCCCATTCTCCTTACCCTGTGTCTCCTGCCCCTCTGTACTGTCCTTCTGTGTCTTGCCCTCAGAACCACATCCGCCCAGTACGGCAGCTCCCATAAGAATGCACATCATTGCAGCTGCCAGTTTTGTCTTCCACTTCTTGTTTTTCATGTCTTCATTCCCTTCCTTTGTCAATAAAAAAACCTCTCCACGGGAACATGGAAAGGTTACAACGACAACTACATCGTCAAACCCTTATCCAATGACCCGTTGGATAGAGTTTACCAACAAAATATTTAAGTATCCTGGCTTGACTTCAACATCTGAATATGACTTCCCGGACGTAATGTCCAGTGTCCTGCTATATCCGACTCCGTCTTACAGTGGCGGCACCGCATCGGTTTTTCACCGATTTCCATAAAATATTTTGCTTATAATTTCTTGTATTGTATCACACAAAGGATAGGGAATCAAGAATTGTTCCTATCTGCATTTTTCATTGCCAGCTATCAATTTTTTTGATAGTATAGACTCAAAATAACAAAGAGGGAACCATATCATAATGAAAATGACCTTGCAGAACTTAAAATATATTATAGAAATAGCAGACAGCAATTCCTTCTCCAGAGCGGCAAAAAACCTTTATGTATCTCAGTCAACCTTGTCAACCGCTGTGCAGGAAGTAGAACAGAGTCTGGGCATACGCCTTTTTCACCGGAGCAACAGAGGCGTAACTCTTACCTTTGACGGAGAAGATTTTATCAGGTATGCACGAGAGATAGTAGAAAAATCTGAGTATTTGGAAAATCGATATCAGACGAAAAATCTTCTGCTCATGCATTTTTCCGTCTCCTGTCAGCACCTGCCCTTTGCGGTAAGAGCTTTTAATAAAATGCTGAATGAATTAGAACTATCCAATTTTGATTTCGCCATACGGGAATGCAATACAGCTTCCGTTATACACGACGTAGCATCGGCAAGAAGCGAGATTGGTATTCTTTCCTCCACAGAAGATCACCTGGAAGCGCTGAGAAAGAATCTTTCTTCCTATGATCTGGACTATACCCAGCTTGCAGTACTTCCCTGTTACATATTTATTCGGTCAAAACATCCTCTGGCTCATAAAAAACATCTCTCCTTAAAAGACATGGAATCCTTCCCCTTTGTCACCTATGACCAGGAAAACAGCCACTCTCATTTAACAGAAGAAATACTATTCTACAATATACTCAGTAGAAATATTCATGTAAGCGATCGCTGTACAAAGATAGCCTTAATCCGGAATACCGACTGCTTCAGCATAGGATCCGATTTAACAAACAGCAATGCAGATGCATTTCACAAAGGTCTGGGGGAAATCATCCCAATCCCTTTGGAAGAACCACTTGGGTTCCTTCATGCAGGATATATCACAAAAAAGCAATATCCCTTAAGCCAGACCGGCATCTCCTACCTGGAGCACCTGAGACATGAAATTGCAACCTTATAGTATAATTTGGGACGTGTTCCTTTTAGAAAGAACACGTCCCAAATTAGGATCAGGGTGTCCCTTTTTCGGACTGACCTGTCCCCTTTTTATAGTTTACCTTCTCCTATTTGACACATGCTACTTTATAAACCCAAACACATTCAGCAGCACAATCACTAATATCACCGGACAGATTACACAGGCAGAAAATTTATCATACCAGGTTATTTTACCATCCCTTCCATCCTGCAGAAGCTCTTTCCCGTACCGATCCATCCCCCAAACCTTTACCGTGAAAAAGCAGATAAGCAGACAACCCAAAGGCATTAAAAAGTATCCGGTAAAGCAGTCCAGCCAGTCATAAAAATCATACATCTGAATCCCCGTAGCAAACGGCCAGGGCAGCTTTACATTCTTTAATGCCCCGAATCCAAGAGAGACAAAAATACTCAAAAAATATACTACACTAGAAGTTACGACCAGCGCTTTTTTGTGAGTTGTCTTCAAAATTTCCTGTACATATACCGTAGGTATCTCTATAACCGTGACGTATGTAGAAATTACCGCAAAAAACAGCGCTGCAAAAAACAGTGTCCCCACGGCCCTTCCCCCCGGAAGATTGCCGAATATCATAGTCATTGCCTCGAACACCAAGGCTTTACCTGAAGTCATCTCCATACCGCTGCCAACCACTGATGGTATTACCAGAAGCCCTGCCACAAAGGCAACCATGGTATCACAAAAAATCACCATGAGAGAATCCTTCTTTATATTATGGGACTCTGGTATACTGGCCCCCAGCGTGGAATAGATCCCGCACCCTATCCCCACCGAAAACATTACCTGAGAGCAGACATCAGCAAAAACTTTCCAGGTAAAGTCATGAAAATCCGGTACCAGATAATACCTCAATCCCTTAGCCGCCCCTGGTATCTTAATCAATGCCCAGACGGCACAGGCAAGCAGAATAAAGAGCAAAGCAGGCATGATAACTTTAGAAACCTTTTCCACCAGCTCTGTAATTCCGCTGAATAACAGAAACACAACCAGAACCATAACAATCCCGGCATAAATATTAGGTGAGACGGCTTTTTCAATATGCCGGTCAAAAAATGTACTAGGATCCGTCCCAAAATCAACCCCGGTTGCAAATGCCACAAGATACTTAAGCACCCATCCGCTGACAACAATATAAAATACACCCACAAAAAATTCACAGAGTATATTGACAGCACCCACAAAACGGAATTTTTTATTTACGCTTCCGTAGTCCGCGGCCGCGTTGGACTTTCCATAGCGGCCCACAGTACTCTCCATCTTCACTATAGGATATCCAAACACCACCGACAGGATAATATACGCCACCAGAAAGGCGCCCCCTCCTCCTGCATAGGCGAGATAAGGAAATCTCCATATATTCCCAAGTCCTATGGCTGCGCCAGCCGCAACCATAATATAGCCAAAACTATTCCCCCACTGAGCCTTCGTATGCTCCGGATTACTCTCCAATTTAGTTTCTCTCATAGATCCTTCTCCTTTTTTCGGATTAAAAGATGCTGGCCGGCTTTCTATTATTAAGCGCTTTCTATATCAAGTTTTACATCTTCTGCTTTTTTGCACTTTTTGGACATTCTGATAATCATAAAAGCCGCTCCAATTCCGATTACCAGAACTATAGTCTGAAATACAAACATATACGTATAGGCAGTCTTCCCATAGTTATCCAGCCAATGCCCAAACAAAGTAAACTGAAACAAATCCGGGGAGAAGCCTAACGCTGCTGCAATTCCAATGGTAGAAGCAGTGTATTCCCTGGCAACTCCTGCTTCCGTAATCGTAGCATAATAGGCACCTCTTCCTACATATACAATCCCTGAAAGTACGATGGTAAGGGTAATAAGAACCACTGCATTTACTCCCGTCTTTGCATTCAGCAGATAGACAAACCCTAAGATTCCCACAATATACACGCCTATGAGTACCTTTGAGGGGGACTTGATTTTGTCTGTCAGCCATCCTCCCACCGGCGCCCCAATAAGTGTCATGCCATGCTGTCTCAGGATCGCTACCCATCCGGTAAACACTACGGTAACCCCCAATACATCAGTAAAATAAGGGGTAAAATATGACATGGTAGTCAAAAATGAGTAAACTGCAAAGATACTGATTCCAACCAGCCATGTGGCAGGATTCTTAATAATTACAAGAAAATCTTTTCCCAGATTCCCTTTCGGAGCCTCTGCAGGGGATACTTCTGCCTGAGACACTTTCTTCTTTTTCGGGTTATCCAGAACAAAGGCTACAATAGCTGTCAGGACAAAGGAAAGAAGTCCGATTCCAATAATAGCTGCCTTCATGCCTGCCACGCCTTCCAAAAATTTAACATATACAGCCATCATAATAGCGTTAAAGATTATATTAAACAATCCGATCATAGATTCATTGATACCGAAAACCTTTCCCTGGTTCTCATCCGTGGCCAGCTCCCGCACAATCTTTATGTGAGTGGGGTAATTCATAAACAGACTGGATACTGCGAATCCAATCCAGCAGATAACTGCCATCACATAGTTCGGGCTGATTACAAAGATTAATGACAGCACACCATTTAAAAACACAGATGCAACATACACATATTTATAATTGAATCGATCGGCTACCCATCCGCCGATAGGTGCGCCGAATATATTCCCGAAACCATAGATGGTCAGAAGCAGACCCATCTGTACATTCGTCGCCCCAAGAAAATCCTGAAATGGATTATACCAGATATACTGTATAAACGGCACAATATAAACAATTGACCAGCAGGCCCCCAGCACCACCAGGGTGAAAAGTACTTTAAAAGATAACTTTTTTTCCAATTTTCGCTCCTCCTCTTCTACTTGGCAGCTGCCAGACAGGCCAAGGCAATAGAATTGATTTTAATTTCCGGTGTGTCAGATCGGGATCCGAGAATCACAGGGGCTGCAGCACCTAATACAATTCCCGCCCATTTTGCCTGATTAAAATGCAGCCAGGATTTCCCCATAATATTTCCCGCCTCTATATTAGGGAAGATCAGCAAATCTACATCCCCCGCTATTTTACTCTGAATACCCTTGTGTTCTGCCGCAGCTTTATCAAAAGCAATATCAAATGAAATGGGACCTTCCGGAATACAGGGAGGAATCTCTCCCTTTGCAGCCATCTCTGTTAAAGCTGCAGCCTCTACTGTGGAAATCACTTTTGGATCCAGCATTTCATTGGCTGTAAGGATGGCTGTCTTAGGCCGCTCCAGTCCAAACTTCTTCATTGCTTCCAGCGCATTGGTCATAATTACCTTTTTTTGTTCCAGATCCGGGGCCACATTAATCCCGCTGTCAGATGCATAGATAAGCTTGTGATACTGTGGCAGCTGGTAAACTGCAAGAAGGCTTAAAAGCCGGCCGGTCCGCAGTCCATATTCCTTGTTCAGAATTCCCCTCATATAAACCGCGGTATTCACAAGCCCTTTCATAAGAACATCCGCCTCCCGGTTATGTACCATAGTTACGGCCTTCACCAGAGATTCTTCCTCGCTGCTGCACCCTACAATCTCATAATTTTTAAAACCGATTTCTTCTCCAACTGCCGCTATTTTCTTTTCATTTCCCACGAGAATAGGATTGATAAATCCCATCTCTGCCGCATCTCTGACGGCTGTCATAACCGCCCGGTCCTCTGCGACTGCTACACATACCTTTCTGGGTTCTGTCCGCTTCACCTGATCCAGCAGGTCATCAAAATTTTTAAGCATACTCTCCTCCATTCCTCATCCCTACAGATACTCCTTCGCCTCTTCTTCATGATTCAGTACTCTTAGAGCTCCCAGCGCCAGCGCTTCCATCTCCATTTCCCCAGGTACCACCTCAATGGGGGCCAGGTAAGAGATTCTATCCGAAACCTCTGACACGACTTTCTGAGAATATGCAATTCCTCCTGTAAAAATTATTCTGTCAACCTTTCCTCTCAGGCTTGCTCCATAGAGTGCAATTTCCTTTGCCACCTGATAGGTAAACGCCCGGAAAATAAGGCCGGCTTTTTCATCCCCGCTCTCTGCCATTTCCTCTACCTCTACCATATCCTTAGTTCCCAGGTAGTCATACATTCCTCCGCAGGAGCTAACCTTCCGGACCATCTCTTCCCGTGAATATCTGCCGGAATAGCATAGCTCGATCAGCTGATAGGTGAGAAGGCCGCCGCTGCGCTCCGGTGAGAAAGGCCCGTCAGTGCGTCCCCCGCTGCCGTCTATCATCCTGCCTTTTTCATGAGCCACAATAGAGATGCCTGACCCCAGGTGGGCCACGATAAAGTTAAAGTCTTCATATCTCCCGCCCATTTTCTCTGCTGTCTTTCTTGCCACTGCTTTGTGGTTCAGGGCATGGAACCAGCTTTTTTTCTCTAGATCTGATATCCCTGTTATCCTTGCAACATCCTGCATCTCATCCACAGCTACAGGATCTACCACAAAGGATGGTGCGCCTATGGCATCCCCAATATTCCGTGCAATTACTGCCCCCAGATTCGAGGCGTGCTCTCCGTTTACAGCGTTCTTTAAGTCCTCTACCATACGGTCATTCACCCGGTAGGTTCCCCCCGGAACGGGACGCATAAGACCGCCTCTTCCCACCACACAGGCAAAGGAATCTAAGGAATGACCCGCTTCTTCCAGCATTTTTGTAATGATACCTGTCCGGTATTCATATTCATCAAAAACTGTAGGAAATGGCTGTAAATCCTCTCCCGTATGCTTTATGTTCCTCTTCAGAATTTCCTGTCTGTCTTCAAAGACAGAAAATTTAGTAGAGGAACCCCCGGGATTAATCACTAAAATCTTCATGTTCCATCCTCACTTCTCAGTACATACTTTTGATTATGGATGTTCTAGCGAATGGAACATAGTTCTATTATTGTTTAGTGTAGCACCTCTTCTTTCCCGATGTCAATTCCTTTTTTGTCCCCTTTGCTGACTTTCATGATTTTGCACAAAAATAAAGCATGCTCTCTGGTAATTAAACCAAAGGCATGCTATATTCTTCTTTACCTTAAACTGTTCGAAATCTCCCGGGTAACCTGGCAGAGCCTGTCTATTTTTCTCTGAAAGGTCTCATCCTTAATTCTGCTGGTTGGACCAGATAGGCTTATGGCAGCTACTGCATACTGTCCATTTTTGAGAATCGGAGCTCCAATACAGGTAAGTCCCATTTCCCGCTCTTCATCATCAACTGCAAACCCCTGCTGCCTCACCTTCTCCAGTTCCTTTTCCAGTGCTTCCCTTGTCATTATGGTATGCTCTGTATACTTTATCATGGGCCGCTGATCATAGATCGAGAGATCAATGTTCTCGCTGAATGCTAAAAGGCATTTGCCCACTGCCGCACAGTGACAGTCATTGCGGGATCCTACCTCGGAGTTGAACCTGAGAATCTGGTTGTTCTCCTCCTTGTATATCATGACACTCCGATAAATGTCCTTCTCGTTTCTTTCAAGAATTGAGACATTCACCGCCTCATTAAACTCATCATGAAGAGCTTTGGCATACGGCTTAACCAGCTTTTGAATTCCTATTTTTTCTCCAATGCTGGTGCCCATAATGTACAGACGGATTCCAAGAGAATACTTTTCTGTCTCTGGATTTTTTGTCACAAAGCCCTTTGCCTCTAATGTTGCCAGAGTTCTGAATACAGTACTTTTATAGACTCCCATATCTTCACTGATTTTAGTTATAGACACCTCAGTGCCCGCATTATACATATAAATCAGCATATCCAGCGCCCGATCCACCGCATTTATGATATTTATATCTGTCATAAAATCACCTCCCTCCATCCTGCAGCTTTTTCGTCACTTATCTTTGACACTACCACAAAGTATTTTAAATTTCAATTATTTTTTCTGTATCTATGTTTTTATCCTTCAATGGGTATCCCTGCGTTTTTGTGCACATTATACATAAAAATAATTAATTATTATCCATTTTTCATAATTTTAACAAAATGATATTGACAAAATAAAGTCGTGGTGGGTATAATGCAGTTGATTATGGAACATAGTTCTAGTGTTTGGAACAAAGCTATGAAACTAACAAAGGAAACTTTTAGGAGGTATTTCAATGAAAGTTACAGTGAAATCGGCCAGATGCAAGGAATGCGGACTCTGTTATTCCTTCTGTCCGAAAGGAGCCATCAGCTTTTCCCAGGATACCAATGCCTCAGGCTACCATCCTGTTATGGTAGATGATGAAAAGTGCATTGGCTGCGGAACCTGTTATATAACATGTCCGGATGGCGTCTTTCACGTTTTAAAGAGTGAAAGGGGGGTTTTATAAATGGCAGAAATGATGAAGGGAAATGTGGCTATCGCTGAAGCAGCTGTCCGTGCGGGTGTCCGGTTCTACGCAGGCTATCCCATTACCCCATCCAGTGAAATTATGGAGTATTTATCCTGGCGTCTCTCTGAAGTGGGAGGATCGTTTGTCCAGGCGGAAAGTGAACTTGCAGGAATTAATATGGTCTTTGGTGCTTCCAGCTGCGGAGTCAGGGCCATGACTGCCTCATCAGGGCCGGGTATCAGCCTGAAGCAGGAAGGTATCTCTGCTCTCTCTGATGAGGAGCTTCCCGCACTCGTAATCAATATGGTACGTTACGGAAACGGCCTGGGAACCCTATTTTCCTCCCAGTGCGATTATCACCGGGAAACTCACGGAGGCGGACACGGCGATTACCGTTGTATCGTTCTATCCCCATCCAGTATTCAGGAGGCAGTGGATCTAATTCCCACGGCATATGAACTGGGAGAAAAATACCGGGTGGTAGTGGTACTTATGTCCGAAGGAGCTCTGGGACAGATGATGGAACCCGTTGAACTTCCCGAATTTCTGGAACCCAAAAAGAATTATTGGGGTTTTGACGGAAAATATTCTTATAAAAAAATAGGTATCTTTGACAGAGACTCTATGAAAGAGGCTGTAGAATTAAACAAAAAATATGCAGAGATAAAAGAAAAAGAACAGCGTTGGGAATCCGAGGGGTTGGAGGATGCCGACTATGTATTCGTGGCATATGGTCTTCCCGGCAGAAGTACATTGGGAGCGGTCCGGAGCCTGAGAGATCAGGGGTATAAAGTGGGTCTCATCCGGCCAATTACCACATGGCCCTTCCCTGAGAATGCATTCCGGGAGGTGAATCCAAAGGTAAAAGCAATGATCACTGTAGAGGCAAATGCAACCGGACAGCTGGTGGACGATGTTGCTCTCTACACGAAAAAAATACTAAAGAGCGATATACCTGTATACGCACTTCCATTTGTCTATGGTGTGCCCCCCATGAAGGAGATCCAGAATAAATTCCGGCAGATTCTTGCCGGTGAGATAAAGGAGGTATACTGATATGCCAGCAGAAAGAAAAGTGCCGGAAATGATAGACCGGCCCATGAGCTTTTGCCCAGGCTGCGGACATGGTATCATTATCCGCCTGATTTGCGAGTGTCTGGAAGAACTGGGGCAGGATCAGAATGTGATTTTTCCCATAGGGGTAGGATGTTCTTCCAATCTGGGAGGAGGACTGGTGGCAGACCGGCTTCACTGTCTGCACGGGAGAGCAGGAGCAGTTGCCACAGGTATCAAAAGAGTGAATCCCGATAACCTTGTTATCACGTATCAGGGAGACGGGGATGCCTACAGTATAGGAATTGCAGAAACAACCAATGCGGCCTACCGCAACGAAAATATAACAGTAATAACAGTAAATAATACCAATTTTGGTATGACCGGAGGGCAGATGAGCCTGACTACTATGGAGGGACAAAAGACTTCAACGACTGTTCATGGACGCGATTGTTCTGTCACAGGCTTTCCTATCCGTTTCCCTGAACTGGTTGCTTCCCAGTTTCATCCTGCCTATGTAGCCAGAGGTTCTGTCAGCAGCCCCGCTAATATTAAAAAGACAAAGGGATACATAAAGAAAGCACTTCAGGCCCAGATAAACAGGGAAGGATACTCTATGGTGGAAGTCATGTCTCCATGCCCTGTAAACTGGGGAATGAAGCCTATTCAGGCTATGGAACGGATCAATAATGACCTGATCTCTTACTATCCTCTGGGAGAATTTACAGAAAAAGGAGGAGAAACCAAATGAAAGAAGTAGTATGTGCCGGGTCCGGCGGACAGGGCGTACTTACCTGCGGGCTTATTCTGTCAGATATTGCTGTAAGAGAGGGACAGAATGCCACATGGTGTCCATCCTATGGTTCTGCCATGCGGGGGGGAACTGCCAATTGTACAGTGAAATTCGGCAAAGATGTAATCTACAATCCGCAGCAGGAAGAGCCAGACGTTCTTATTGTTATGAACAACCCTTCTTTTGAGATGTTTATTAAGATTGTCGCGCCAAATGGCATGGCAGTGGTTGGGGATATGGTTACCTGCGATACCACAGTACGCCCTGATGTAACCATTGTAAAAGTGCCCTGCTCTGCCATTGCAGACGAACTCGGAAATGCAAGAAGTGCTAACATTGTCATGACCGGCGCCGCTGTAAAAGCTATGGGCGATTTCTCAAAAGAGGAAGCCATTGCTGCCATGAATGCAATGTTTGCCAAAAAGGGAAAAAGTAAATTTGAGGAAGCTAATAAGAAAGCTTTCGAGGCTGGATATGCCGCCGTGTAACTAACTCTGCAGAAGGCATATTAGTAAAAATGACGAAGATTAAAAATAGAACATTGTTCCATTTTTAATTATAAAACATCCTTTTTCTTCAATAAATTTTATAAGTTTTGCACTAATATTGGAAATCACTTCTAATATTTTGCATAACACAGCCTTTATTTTGAAATTGTATGTCAAATATTTTTGTGAAAAATGCAAGCAAAAATTTCTTTGACATTTTAAAAGGGCTGTGGTACTTTAAAGAAAAGGATGTTGTCTGTTCCGTAAAAAGAGCAGGACATACATCCTTTTTTTAACAAAATGAGAAATCATGCGCATGATTCCATAAAAGTACAAGGGTGTGTAGGAAAACAAATAAAGGAGGATTTTTGAATGGAAAAAAGAAGTTTATTCTATCCATTGGACCAGGAAGATTTGACAACATTACGTCTTCAGTATGACTGGAAAACCGGCAATGTGTTTCTTCAGGCATCTAAAGACTGGGATCCTGATTTAGACTGGTCAAAGTACAACCACGATTTCTACGTAGAAAGCATTAAAACACACAATGCAAAGTTTTTAAATGACGTAGAGACAAGAGCTATGTTTGAGAAATACGGTTTAACCGATTATCTGGAAGAGGTTATCGACCTTTTAAGACAGGGAAAACATTTCGGTATTGACTGTTTCTATCACAAAGGATTTGACATTAAGTATCTGGGCAACATGCATAACAGAAAACGCGGGATCAATAATACCCGTCACGGTGTTATGAAAGGCGGTATCCGCCGTCATGAAAAGGACGAGAACGAGCTGGATATCATCATTGACGGCCTGAACCTCGGAAGAGCAATGTCCTTTAAAAATATTGCAGGTGAGCTTCCTGTAGGCGGATGCAAATCTTGCGTTATTATGGATGAACTGGATCTCACAGATATGAACGTATGCGGTTTCCTGGGCTTCTGTCTGGATGAAATCCGCTGCTCCACAGGACCTGATATGGGATTCCCTCCTGCAATGACTGATGTTATGAAAGAAAACGGCTTCAGTGTTCAGTATACCTGCGGACCACGGGGTCCTCTGGGATCTTCAGGACCGCCGACAGCTTACGGAGTATTCATCTCTCTGGAGCAGGCCGTACGCTTCCTCAATGGCAGCGAAGATATGACAGGAATGTCCTTCGCCGTTCAGGGTCTTGGAGAAGTAGGCGCAGCTATGGTAGGATGCATTGCCAAGTTTGTGAAAAATCCTAAAATCTACGTTGCAGATATCAACCAGCAGCGTGTAGATGAGATTGTTGCTAAATATAAAGAACAGGGAATTGATATTTCTCCTGCATCCACCGATGAAATCCTCTATCTGGATGTTGACGTAGTTTCCCCATGTGCTATGGGCGCTGTGCTCAACGAAGAGAGCATTCCTAAACTTAACTGCAAGATCATCTGGGGTTCTGCCAACAACCAGATCAAGGCAAGCAGCGTAGAGGAAGAATGCCGTCTGGCAAAAGTAATTGCTGACAGAGGAATCCTCTTCCAGACAGACTGGTGGCACAATACCGCCGGCGTAATGTTTGGCTATGAAGAGTACAAATATCAGAAGGATGCCAGCTTAGAGCGTACTTATGCAGATATCAAACGTGTACTTCCAAAAAATACCTGGGAGAACCTAAACAAAGCCAAAGAGCTTGGTATTACTCCTACCGAATCTGCTTACAAAACCTGTAATGATGAATTATACGGTGCATAAAAGCATTCGGTTATAATATCTGCCGCAGGGCGGCCGGCAGAAAACTCTCCAAAATAATTACCAGCCGCCCGCCAGTTATCTTCTTTTTTATTAGTTAAATACTACAGGAAAAGCAGAGTTCACAGGTAACAAAAATTTCTCCTATTGTGTTAATTAGAAAAAGTTCTGTATATGAAAAGAGTGATTACTATGAATGCTAAATCGAAAGTCAATATATTAGCAATTGCCACCGTTATCCTCTGGGCCTCTGCTTTTCCATTTTCAAAAGTTGCTATGGAGCACTTTTCACCTAATTCCTTAGGATGTCTGCGTATCACCGCAGCTTCCATATTTCTTATTCTGCTGGGAATATTCAGCCGACTGCATCTGCCCAGGAAAAAAGATATCTACAAATTCTTCCTCTCAGGTGCACTTGGTTTTACCTTATATATGCTGACCTTCAACGTAGGGATACGAACCTTAACGTCGGCAACCTCAAGTATCATCATGGCTATGACACCGGTAATGACCGCAGTAGGCGCACTCTTTATCTACCGGGAAAAAATACCGGCCATAGGCTGGATCTCCATTGGAATTGAATTCATCGGTATTCTGGTCCTCACCTTGTGGGACGGAGTACTTTCCATAAATGTCGGAATTCTCTGGACCCTGAGTACTGCCATACTCTTCTGTGGGTATAATCTATACCAGAGAAAACTGCTCTCCCAGGGATATACCCCTTTAGAGATAACCATATTCAGTATCACCGCAGGAGCAATCTTATTCCTTCCGTTCTTGCCAAACGGAATCCATGAAATGTCCAGAGCTCCGCTTTCCCATATTCTGGTGGTCATATACCTGGGAGTCTTTCCCAACGCCATAGCTGCGTTCACTTGGGGAAAAGCCTTATTAATTGCCAAAAAAACAAGCGATGTAACCAATTTTATGTTTGTAACTCCATTGCTGGCTACCATAATGGGATTTGTAGTTTTGAGAGAATCACCATCTGCGGGTACCATTGCAGGGGGGATCATCATTCTTGTCGGACTTCGCCTATTTCAAAAAAAGCAAAAGGGGACGTGTACTTCCTAGAAGGTACACGTCCCAAAATAGATCAGGGGTGTCCCTTTTCCAAACTACCCTGTCCCTTTTTCAATTCTATTCTTTCCAGATCCACTTACGACTGCAATTCATAAATTTCTTTATTTACTCTTAATTTAACAAAATGTATCTTTATTCTTTCATTATACAAAAATTGGTATAATTTCAATGCTTAAACAGACACTATACCCCACTTTACTGTCTGAAGAAACAGAATACATTCTGCTTTATAACTACAGCTAAAAAAGGGGCTTTTTTCACAGACCCTTACAAAAATATTTTTATCTGTTATAAGAACTTTTAGTAAATACTTGTTTTCTACCTTGATATTTGGATTTTAAGTTTCTTTATAATACCACAGTTTGTTGTAATATTTAATTAACACCGTTGCAGCCGGGTCCGACATTAAACCATACTCTATGTTTCGTGGACGATATACGATATTAAGATATGCTCACGAATCTCCGAGTTGTCCAAATCGACATCTGACAGTAGTTCCGCTAGCTTCTTCAGTCTGCTAAGCATAGTATTTCTGTGAATATACAGTTGTTTTGCTGTCTGTACCGCATTACGCTCATTCTTCAAGTAGCATTGCAGCGTATTAAACAAATCCGCATCATGTTTGCTATCATAATGCCGCAATAAGTCAAGAGCAGGATGGCTTAGGCTGGCAAGTCTTTTTTGTTCTCTCAGTATTGAAGTCATATGGCTGTACGCATAATCTGCGAGGTTAAATATTCCTGCTGCCCCGTCCCCCTGCTCAAGCGCAAATTGCGATTGTTGATACCGCATCGCCAAATCACTGTGGATATAAAATGGAAGGGAAATTCCTATTGCAAAGTATGAAGGAGTGATCTTAACGGCTAATTCCTTCATAAAGCCAACCATATCTTCTGAAGAAATAAGAACTACTATATCCGTGCTATAAACGGAGCAGACAGACGAAGTATTCGTAGACTTTATCGCGTTCAACAGCAATGTATTTCTGGCAGTACTTTTGGGGGCGAAGATGTTTCTGATCGAAATAATTCGCCACGGCTTGCTAATTGCATTTCCACATAGGCGTTCGAACAAATCCCCATCAATCTGCTCTCCCTTAATCATGTTATTAAGAAAGACACTGCTGGAAACTGCCGATATAATCTCCTGATTTCTAATAGCCGTGGTTATTACCGGACACATAACGCAGGCAATCTGTACATCGCTCTTTTTGAGATCGTTATCAACGCCTAAGATACAAAATGCCGCTACCGTTTCTCCATCCATAATGATATACGCGCCGATATAACTCATTCCATTTTCCAGATGATACATTATAGGGTTAGCGGTCCAGTCCTCTGCCTTGAGCCCTCCATCCTTAATAACGGGGGAGCTGGCTGTTTCAATATGCAGGCGTCTTTCACCGTAAATTGAGTTCCAGATTTCATGCGGTTCTTTAGGCGTAAAATTCTCATCAAGAGCCAGCACCTTACCGAGCCTGTCAGCGATAAAAGCGGGGCCGGATAATATACCGTTACTAAGATCAATTATTTTTTGCAGGGGGTTCGGCGAGGCTGCCGCCTCCCATAAAGATGCCTCCCATGAGTTGTAGAAATCCATGATTGACAACAGCCGGTTTAGCACTGTTTCAATGTCCTGATGTAGAACAAAAATTATATCATATCCATGGACAAGCACAATGGCATCACTGTATTTTACATCAGATATCACATTGGAAGCATCACCAATGCACAAAAATTCATGTTTCAGATCCGGCTCAACTAAAAAAAAACGTACTCCGCCTATTGTTTGAGAGCCATCTTCAATATGTATCTCCAGGCTGAAATCTCTGAGTTGGTTGACAATCATCCACATACTAAGCTTCATCCTATACACCTCCACATGAACTATTATACTCCACTGTGCATCGATGCACAAGCAATGAAGGTAAAACAAAAAAAGTCTGTGCATTGGTGAATCTAGATAAATATTCTGCCCCATGATATTCTAAATATAGTTAAATTGCACAATATTTCTTCAATAAAAACAGTAATTATTTGAAAGGGAGGTATTGCTATGATGACACCTAAACAGAACATGATGGAAACTATTTACGGCGGAAAGCCGGAATACGTTCCGATGTCGCTCACCGATCTTCAGATATGCGGACTGATGATAGGCATTGACCAGCCAACACAACCCGGGAAAGATATTTTCGGCGTGCCGTGGGAGGTTACGAACGAAGGCTCCATTCCACAACCAGGTTATGTACGTTTCTCAGATATTTGTGATTGGCGCAAGCATGTGGAGTTCCCTGATGTGGATGCAATCGATTTCAAGGCAATGGCAGCAGCAGAAAGCACCGTTTTTCCGCAAGCGGATCGAAACGAGAAGGCATATGCACTTTTGACCGCTTGTGGACCATGGGAGCGGCTCATTTCCCTGATGGGCTTTGAAAATGCGCTTTGCGCACTCCTGCTAGAACCGGAGGCCTGCCAGGAATTTTTTAATGCCGTCGCCGATTACAAGATTGCCTGCAATAATAAAATAATCGATGCATATGGTCCGGATATTTTTATTATGTGTGACGATGTCGCCAACGCCCGTAGCATGTTTATGGATCCTGAAACGTATCGGGCTCTTATAAAACCCGCTCATATGCGCATTGTTCAAGCAGTGGTTGACCGCGGTGTTATTTTCCAAATGCATTCTTGTGGCAAGTGTGAGTCGGTTGTCCCTGATTTTGTTGAGATAGGCGCCAAAATGTGGCACTCCGCACAGCCGCTAAATGACTTGGTCAGTTTGCTGGATCGATTTAAAGGAAAGCTGGCCATAGACGGCGGATGGAATACTTCCGGACCGGCCTCCCGAATCGATGCCAGTGAAGAACTTGTGCGTGAAGAAACACGGCGTTGCCTAACGCAGTACAAAACACCCGGATACATTTTTACACCCGCCTTGATGAATGAGCGCGGAAATGCGTTCTTTGTTGGCGATGAGCGGATAGACGCAGTGATTGACGAGTGGATGAAGCACCGGGAATTTTGACCAATTATATTAGGAGGTAAGAATATGAAAGTTTTAGTTTGTGCAGCATATGGAAATCAAGGAAGGCAGCTCGTTCCCAAGCTTGTTAAAGCCGGCGTAGACGTCAGGGCTTTAGATTTTAGCCCTGCAGCTGAAGAAAAGCTGTATGAAATGGGCGCTAAAGAAGTAATCATCGGCGATTTAAGAAAAGACTCTATTATGGAAAAAGCCATTACGGGAGTTGACACTATTTATCTTGTCCTTCCATCGGGCCTCTCCCGCGTAGTGGGAATGGCTGAAGCGCTGATTGAGATGGCTGAAGAAAAGGGCGTGAAGCACTTTGTGTTCTCTTCTTGCATGAATGTTGTTCCGGAGCTTGTTCAACATTGGGAAAAATACTTGATTGAATCAGTATTAATGGGGTCACTTTTGAATTATACAATTCTAAAGCCATGTGGATATATGGAAGTGCATTATCCGCCAACCAACGGCGTATTCTCTACCGGAGTTTTTGTACCGGTTATGCCCAACTCAAAGATCAGCAGCTTCATTTCTGTCGATGATATTACGTCCGCAGCCTGCAAAGTTATTACGGAGGGAGAACCCCATTATTTTGCATCCTATGATTTGTGCGCGCCGGGACATTATGATACCGAAGGAGCTATAGAATTATTAGGGAAATGCCTCAAGGAAAACGGGCTTGAACTAAAAATTACGCCTCCCGATCCGCAACCCCTTCCAGCCGAAATGCCCGTCCACACAAAAGATATGTTGGGAAGAATCATGACATATCATGGCAATCATCCATATCGGGGCAATCCATTTATTTTTACAAGCCTTATGGGACATCCTGCAAAAACTCTGGAAGAGTTTTTTAAAGAGAATATCATAAAGGCTGGAGTTCATTAATTATTCCATTAATTATAATGAGAGGAGAATAATATGATGACATCACGTGAAAACTGTCTTGCAACAATTTATGGTGAAAAGGCGGATTATGTGCCGCTGGCGATAGACGAAATCTCGATTTCCTACCTTTTAATCTCTTTCCTGGAGCAGCCTTTACAAGCGGGAAATGATATTTGGGGGTGTCCATGGATTAGCACAAAAGAAGGTTCCCTTCATAAGCCGGGGTTTAAACTTTTTGAAGAAATTGATGAGTGGGAAAAATATGTGAAGATTCCTGATTTGGATTTGTTCGATTTCAAGGCAATGGCGGAGCAGGGAAAGCATCTAATGCCTCACCCAGATCCGGAACAAAAAGTAATCTCATTTATCGATGGAGGCGGTCTCTTTTTACGTCTGTGTTCCTTTATGGGTTTTGAAAATGCATTGATTTCACTTGCCACTGATCCAGAATCTTGTATGGATCTTTTTGAAGCTTTAACTCAATTCAGGTTAAAATTTATTGACAAGTTTTGTGAAGCCTGCCATGTGGATGTTTATACGTATGGCGATGATATTGCAACTTCTTCAAGCTTGTTTATGAATCCGGATACATATCGCAAAGTAATTAAGCCGTTCGATAAACGAATCGCTGAACATGTCAGAAGCAAGGGAATGATTTTTGAAAGACACTGCTGTGGTAAGTGTGAGGATGTAATTCCTGATTTTATAGAGATGGGAGTTCAAATGTGGCAGTCGGCACAGCCAGTAAACAATATTGCTGGGATTCTCGATACTTATCAAGGTCGCCTGGCAGTTGAAGGCGGATGGGATTCTTCCGGTGCTGTTTCCAGAGTCGAAGCGACAACCGAAGAAATTCGTGCAGAAGTTAGAAGATGCCTTACAGAGTATAAGAAGCCCGGATTTATATTGTGGCCCTCTCTTTTGAATGAAAAAGGAAACAGTGTGCTTGTTGGCGATGACCGATTAGACGATCTACGCGATGAGTGGGAAAAACATCGATTCTTCTAAAAAACAATAGTAAGAGGTAATATGTATGGAAATCAAAAAAATAATTCATGAGCGAAAAAGCCCCCTGTCTTTTATTTCCCAAAATGTTGAGCAGGAAAAAATAACAGCAATTGTTGAATCTGGGAACTTTGCCCCAATCTATGGCTCAATTAACTTTACAGTGATTGAAAATCAAAACCTTTTAAACTTAATAAAAGCTACAACGATAAGTATTTTTAAAAATATGGGCGGTGATTTTGCCAAAGCAGCAAGTAATCCCAGCTATGACCCCCTATATGGTGCTCCGATAGCTATTGTTTTATCTGCCCTTAATGGAAATGATAGCCAAGGCTTTAACATGGCAAACGTATCTTGCGCTGCGCAAAACATGATACTCATGGCAACTGATATGGGCATTGGTTCTCGTTATGTTATGGCCCCGGTGATGGCATTATTAAGCTCTGATATTTTGTCACAGCTAAATATCCCGGAGGACTACGTTCCACTCTGTATGGTCTTACTTGGCCATACAAACGAGAATATACTTGTAGAACGTTCTCATGAAACAACAAATATCAATTATATAAGATAGGACGTTACTTCCCCAACGGGATATTAAAAGCGGATATTTGCAATCCGCTGCGCTAAGAAGCCGGGGACTTGTTTGGGAGATTAAAACCGTTGGGGAAGAATTGAGAACTGCTCATAAGAGGCGGAAAACTTACCGCCTTTGTAATAGGCATAAATGCTCTTGCCCTCCGCAGTTGCTTCCACAGCTTGAATAGAATGAGGAATTTCACTGTCAAAGACTTTGATTTTCTGTACGTAAACACTTTTCACCGATGCGGTGACATTGCAATTGCTCATCACCCATTATAGTTTGTGTCCATTCTAAAATAGACAGGAAAACAATATAAAGCCCTTTTCCTTTTTTTTGGAAAGCTCATATTCCGTATGCGGAGGAATTTCATTGTACTGTGCGCGCAAGAGTAATTCTTTTTCTTCCAGCGATTTCAAGGTGGTAGAGAGCATCGTATTGGTGATACCCGGAATATGCTTCTTTAGCTGACCAAAACGCATAGTATCATTTTTAGTAAGTTCAAATAGAACTCAAAGATTCCATTTATTACTGAACAATTCCAGTGCATTATGAACTCGGCAGTCTGTGCTTGCATCTAGGTCGACCTGTTGAATCGATTTCCTATAATCTTGAAAGCTTATTTTATCAAACAATTATTTTCCTCCTCAGTATCGTCAACCGTACTTAGTACAGTAAAACTGCGTACTTGTTTCTATATTTTAATTATAGTACAAAGTAAAGTAAAGAAACCAAATAGCAAATGGAGGCATAGAAATGAGCAAAACATTAATCGCATATTTTTCAACTGGTGGCACCAATAAAAAGCTGGCCACAGAACAAGCTGGAAAGATAGGAGCAGACCTTTACAAGATTAAGCCAAAAGAGACATATATGGAAAAAGACTTGAACTGGGTCAATCCTCTCTCTCGTTCCACAAAAGAATACATAACCAAGAAAGAGCCAGAAATGGAGGAAAAATTAGAAAACATTGCTCCGTATGATTCAATAATTATTGGAGCACCTATCTGGTTTTTCAAGGTTCCGAATGTCAAAAGGGACAACATTTCATACAACATAAGCCTTCCAGTTCGGAGGGCTATTTTTCTGCAAGTCTTGAAAAAGCCTTATTTTTTGGGCCTTTCAGCACATTTTCCTTTTCTTGGTTTTGGAAACAAGGCTCGCATATTTGCGGGAACATTTCAATCTTAGCCATGGCGGCGGCCTTATCAGCATACGCGGACACCCTTTGAGAAACATAAGGCGGAGAGAAATAACCGCTAAAAAGTATACTTGTCATAAATGAATGATTAAAAACATTTTAGCGCCAGCCGTTTCATTCTTACGGCTGGCGCTTTTGCCTTATTCCTGCGCGTCCCGGTTGGCCTGATAGTAATAGCCGTGGCCGATTTTCTCGGTGTCAAAGGTAAATTCGCATATCTCGTTATACATGGAGCCGTCCCAATTAAGGATGTATATTTGATAGTCGTATGGAAAGCTCCTGATTGTTTCCGCCTCGCAAGGGGTATCGCTTCCGTCTACCGTCCAGTCATAGCGGTGTAGTTTGGTTTCCTCATATTCTTCCAGCTCGTCCGAGTAATAATATCTGGTGTAACCTTCCGAGGTCTGGTAGCTTGCCAGCTTCCGGCGCAGGCTCTTGGTGGTAATATACTCGGCGGAATGGCATTTCTTTTCTCCGTTTACTACCGTGTAGCTGTAGCTTTCGGGGCGGTACGGATTTTCAAATTCCTCGCGGTCAATCTCCATGTAGATGCCTTTCTTTTCGCATTGCTGGCGTACATATCGGAGAAACTGTGCAAGGGTTACATTGTTGCGCTGTATTTCGATAGAATAGTTTGCCATGGTGTGGGCCTCCTTAAAGATATGTTTGATTTCTGTGAGTGACAGCTTACATACCACCGGTCAAAAAGCAAGCTCTAAAAGAAGAGTTATTGTTCATTTTGTGTCAGCAACAATACTCCGTGATGCAAAGAAATACTGCTTACGTAGCATTTCACGCCACTAAATTTCCCTACGGCCTATTGACAAAACAGGGGATACGTGATATTATAAAACATAGTTGAATAATTGTTCAATAAATAAATGATGGTGGAGGGGAAAAGATATGGCAAGAGATCCTGTTTGTGACTGTGATGTGATCCATGAGGAAATTGTCAATGATACCCGTAACAAAATGCAGCCAAAAGAGGATTATATGAAGCTGGCAACCCTATTTAAGATATTTGGAGATGGTACACGGGTTCGGCTCCTACACGCTTTAGAACAAAACGAGATGTGTGTTTGCGATTTGGCTGTATTGCTTGGCTTAACAAAATCCGCAGTTTCTCACCAATTAAAAGCTTTACGCATGGCAAACCTTGTGAAGTTTCGCCGGGAAGCACAAATCGTTTACTATTCTCTGGCAGATGACTATGTGAAAGAGATCATAGACAAAGGGTTTGAGCATTTGTATGAATAAAACTTGATAGAGGATTTTTTATCTTAATAGTTGAATGATTGAGCAATTATAAAATATAATGATAGGAGGCCATTCAATATGAAAAAAGAATTTCTCTTAAAAGGGCTAGATTGCCCTAACTGCTCCGCTAAGATCGAAAAAGAGGTTGGCGAGTTGGGCGGTGTAAGTTCTTCTGTTGTTAATCTGATGAAACAGACTCTGACTATCGACGTGGAGCCTGCCGCTGCTGCTACTGTGGCAAAGCAGATTGAGGCTATCGTCCACAGCCACGAGCCGGACGTTGAAGTTAGTGAAAAAAACACTCCGCAGGTTACCAAGACATACTTGTTGAAAGGACTGGACTGCCCCAACTGCTCCGCCAAGATTGAAAAAGAGGTTGGTGAGTTGGACGGCGTAAATTCTTCTGCTGTAAATCTGATGAAGCAAACACTTACCATCAGCGTGGAAACTGCTGTTGCTACTGAAGCGGCAAAGCAAATCGAAACCATTGTCCATAGCCATGAGCCGGATGTTGTTGTTTCAGAGTATATAGCTGAAACCGTCACTGCTGCAAAAAGCAAAGACACCGTGAACAATGGCGATGATGATAGCAAAAAGATGACAATCCGCCTGATTTCCGGTGCTGTTATCTATGCGCTGGGTATGGCACTAACGGTTTTCGCTAAAATCCCGCTACCTGTTGAGCTTGGTTTTCTGATTGTCTCCTACATTATACTGGGCGGTGATGTGGTGATAAGGGCTGTCAAAAACATCACCAAAGGCCGTGTGTTTGATGAACACTTCCTTATGAGCCTTTCGACCATTGGCGCATTTATCATTGGAGAGTACCCAGAAGCGGTTGCTGTTATGCTGTTCTATCAGGTTGGCGAGTTTTTCCAAGACATGGCCGTGAAGCGTTCCAGAAAGTCTATTGCTGATTTGATGGATATTCGCCCTGATTCTGCCACTGTGAATAGAAATGGCGAATTGGTTATTGTTGGCCCTGAAACGGTTGCACTTGGCGAGGTTATTGTAGTTAAACCCGGCGAGAAAATCCCACTGGACGGTATTGTGCTGGATGGTGAGTCCATGCTTGACACTAAGGCATTGACTGGCGAATCTGTTCCAAGAAGCATCCATAAGGGAGATGAAGCTCTTTCCGGCTGCATTAACCAAAGCGGTGTACTGACGATCCAAGTCACCAAGGCTTTTGGCGAATCGACTGTTGCCAAGATCATTGATCTTGTAGAAAACGCATCCAGCAGAAAAGCTCCGACCGAAAACTTTATCACTACCTTTGCACGTTACTATACGCCGGTGGTGGTTATTCTGGCAGCAATCCTTGCTATCATTCCTCCGCTAGCTTTTGGCGGTGAGTGGATCGAGTGGATACGCAGAGGCTTCGTATTTCTTGTTATCTCCTGCCCGTGTGCGTTAGTTATCTCGATCCCCCTGACTTTCTTCGGTGGAATTGGTGCTGCTTCCAAGCATGGTGTGCTTGTCAAAGGCAGCAATTATCTGGAGGCACTGAATAGCGTTAGTGTGGTCGTATTTGATAAGACGGGAACGCTTACCAAGGGCGTTTTTAAAGTGACTGACATTCTTCCGGCGGAAGGTTTCACTAAGCAGCAACTGTTGGAATATGCCGCCAAAGCAGAGAGTTTTTCTACTCATCCGATTGCCAAGTCTATCCTTTCCGCCTATGGTATGGAAATTGACCAGACTGTTGTTTCCGATTATAAAGAGATTTCTGGACACGGTATCAGCGTGAACGCGGACAGTAAAAGGATTCTCGCCGGTAACACCGCACTGATGGATGCACAGCACATCTCTTATGTTCCATGCGATAAAGCTGGGACCAAGGTTTATGTCGCTGTTGATGGGCGGTATGCAGGATGTATCCTGATTGCGGACGAGGTAAAGGCAGACAGCAAAAAAGCGATTGCCAACTTGAAGCGGATTGGCATTGAAAAGACGGTTATGCTTACCGGTGATGATGAAAAAATCGGTAGAGCCGTGGCCGGTGAATTGGGGCTTGATGAATATTATGCACAACTGCTTCCTGATCAGAAGGTCGAGAAGCTGGAACTGCTTGACAGCAAGAAACGTCAGGGTAGTAAACTGGCATTTATTGGTGATGGCATCAATGACGCCCCTGTTTTGGCGCGCGCAGACGTCGGTATTGCAATGGGTGGGCTTGGTTCCGATGCGGCAATCGAAGCCGCAGATGTGGTTCTGATGACTGATGAACCGTCCAAGTTAGTCGAGGCCATTGACGTGGCAAAAAATACAAAGCGGATCGTTATCCAGAATATAGCGATTGCCCTTACCGTCAAAGGCGTATTCCTGATACTCGGTGCGTTTGGCATCGCTGGTATGTGGGAAGCGGTGTTTGGGGATGTTGGCGTAGCAATGATCGCAGTATTGAATGCTATGCGGATGCTGAAGAAATAGAAATCAATATTCATGGCAGCGGGTTTGTCAGCTCGCTGCCATGAATATTACAAGATTCTATTGGAAAAACTGAATAGAAAATTTGGACAGTGGGCATTACGGCGGGGGATTAATAAACTTTGTGATTTTCCATGAAGCCTTCTGAGGTCTGATAGCTTGCCAGCTTCCGGCGCAGGCTCTTGGTGGTAATGTACTCGGCGGAATGGCATTTCTTTTCTCCGTTTACTACCGTGTAGCTGTAGCTTTCGGGGCGGTACGGATTTTCAAATTCCTCGCGGTTTATCTCCATGTAGATGCCTTTCTTTTCGCATTGCTGGCGTACATATCGGAGAAACTGTGCAAGAGTTACATTGTTGCGCTGTATTTCGATAGAATAGTTTGCCATGGTGTGGGCCTCCTTAAAGATATGTTTGATTTCTGTGAGTGACAGCTTACACACCACCGGTCAAAAAGCAAGCTCTAAAATGCTTAAAACATATCTTTATTTTCAGAATATCCGGGCAGCAAAAAGCCCCGCCGAAGCGGGGCCGGTAATGTTTTTATGCTGCGGTAAAGCCCTGTGCCGCAAGGGCCTCAACCAATTCTTTGTTTTCTTCGCCCCGGAGGGTTCCGTTCCGGTCAAGGATGTAATTGCTGATGGCGAAGCCGTAAGTCGGGGCTTTCATGTATACCGGAGCCATGCCGATAAATTCACCGATGGCGGTTGCAAGCTCTTTCCTGCGGGGGCCGGTTACATTGTAGCTGATTTCCATTGTGCCGGATTCCTTGTCGGTCTCCGTATCCTCGGCGGGCTCGGTTGCTTCTGCCGCCGGTTCCTCGGTATCTGCTGCTGGTTCCGCTTCCGTGGTAACTTCCTCAACCTGTTCCGGCTGGAATGTTACCGGCGTTTCCGGGATGATTGCCAGCGCCGTTACTTCCTGCGGGGCCTCTGGCATAACCTCCGGGGCGGCTTCCTGCTCTGCAGCGGCTTTCGCTGCCGCTTTGGCCGCTGCCTTCTCGGCCCGCGTCATTTTCGCTCTCGGCTCCGGGAATACCTCCGGCAGTACGCCTTGCGCATAGTCGATTTCAAAAGTGATTTTGCCGTCTGTAGGTACGTTGAAATGGAAGCCCAGCATTTCCACCTCTTTGAGCATATCCGGCAGGTCAATATTCTTGTACCGTTTTACTTCCTTGCCTTCTACCATGAGGCAAACCGGAACTGCGTCCCTCAATTTAGCTGTGATTTTTCCTGTCTTCATAATGTTTTCCACCTTTCGTTTTTGATTGTATTTTGTACTGGCTGCTTGCCTTGTGAGTGACAGCTTACGCATTTTGGGTGTGAAAGCAAGCCTTTTTTCAAAGAAATTTCTCTTTTTTCACTGATAGAAAGGCAATGAAAAAGGCCAGCCGTGGTAAATCGGCTGGCCGGTGGTATCGGTATATTATGCCCGCTCGAAAGGCTCTCCGCAATCCCCGCAGATTACATTCACCTCGCGGGTTGCCCGGATAATGGTGCCGCAGCAGGGGCAGACATATTTGATACTGCGGTTTATGGATTTCTTGCTCCCGCCTTTGGAGCCTCCCTCTACCTGCAGGCGGCTGGCGTGGATACCGGCCTCGCCCAAGGTGGCTTTGATCCATGCCTCCGCCTCCGAAGCCAGTGTAGTAACTGTCCAGCCGTATTTTGCGTGCTTCTCTATATGAAGGCCGTGGGCCTCAGCGGTTGCTTTGAATTTCATGTTGTGATAATAGCCGTTGTTGCTTACGTCCTGAACGTCATGTTCCAAATTGTAGAGGTGGGCCATTTCATGTAAGAGGGTGGCAGCTAACTCTGCCATGGGGCGGTCAAGGTATTCAGCGCAAAGATTGATCTCCCGGTATTTTTCCTCGTTGGCGTTCCAGATTTCTTGGATACTGCACCAGCCGTATGCGCCGCGCCCGCCGTCCGGGGATACAGTGATGGCCGGGCGGGTCAATTCCCCGTTGTAGAAGTGGCCGTTGAACAGGTCAAACATTTCCTCGGTTTTCTTTACGATTTCGGATATTTGAAGCATTGCTGTGTCCTCCTTAAAATTATCTTTTAATTCTGTGTGACACAGCTTACATATTTTTGGTGTGAAAGCAAGCTCTAAAAGTAGAAATATAGAAAATTTTCAATTTGATATTGACAAACGCAGGTGAAGCGCATATAATAACAAATAGAAAATATTCTATGTGAGGTGAGCGATTTGGAGAGTATTTATATTGATACTGCAAAAATACTAAAGGCGATTTCTGATCCGAAACGCTTACGCATTGTAGATATGCTTTCCTGTGGAGAACTGTGTGGTTGTGAACTTTTGGAAGCGTTCCATATTACACAGCCTACCCTATCTCACGATATGAAAGTATTGATTGAAGCAGGCATAGTAAATGACCGACGAGAGGGTAAAAATACTTTTTACTCGCTCAATCAAGATCGCCTTGCGGCTTTTAAGAATACTCTGCATGAGATTACAACATCAAAGGCAAATTGTATCTGCCATTCAGGAGAGCGCCGCTAACAAAAATGATTTCCGATGCTAAAGATAGTGTAACGTTCTGGCATCGGTTTTCATATAATCAAAGCATAGAAAAATTTCTATAATTCAATCATTTAAGGAGGATTACCCTATGAAAACCATGAAAATCTATGAGCCTGCTATGTGTTGTCCTACCGGCCTCTGCGGCGTCGGCGTCGATCCCGAATTGCTCCGTATCTCCACTGTATTGAATACGCTGAAGCAGAATGGCATAGAAGTACAAAGATTTAACCTGACCAGCGCCCCGGCGGCGTTTGTCGAGAGCAAGGCCGTGACCGAGTATTTGCAGAAGTTTGGCCCTGATAAGCTGCCGGTGGTGCTGGTGGACGACTTCATCGTGATTGCCGGTCGCTATCCTACCAACGAAGAATTTACGAGTTGGTTGGAACTGTCTGCTGATGTTTTGGGCGTATCTTGCTGTGAGGGTGATACCTCCTGCTGCTGTGGTACGTCTGCTTCCACAAATTGCTGTGGAGAGGATGCCCCGGCGGAAAGCTGTTGTTGCGGTGACACCCCGGCCACCGAAGGCTGCTGCTAAAATTTCTCAGAAAGGAAGTCGTTTATGAACACGTTTAATCCGTTTCAAGTTACAAAAACCCAATATTTATTTTTTACCGGCAAAGGCGGTGTGGGTAAGACCTCTGCTGCCTGTGCTACCGCTGTATCATTGGCCGATCAGGGAAAGAAAGTCCTGCTTATAAGCACCGATCCGGCCTCTAATCTGCAAGACGTATTTGCGATGGAGTTGACCAACAAAGGAACACCCATCCCTGCTGTACCCAATCTGGTGGTGGCGAACCTCAATCCTATTCAGGCGGCGGCTGAATACCGTGAGAGCGTGATTGCTCCATACCGTGGCATTATGCCGGAGGCAGTGATTACCAACATGGAAGAACAACTTTCCGGCTCCTGCACTATTGAGATTGCAGCGTTTAACGAATTTTCCAACTTCATCACTGATCCGGACGTGCAACAAGAGTACGACCATATTATTTTCGACACTGCACCCACTGGACACACCCTGCGGATGCTTCAACTTCCTTCTGCATGGAGCAATTTTATCAGCGAAAGTACGCATGGGGCATCTTGTTTGGGACAGCTTTCCGGACTGGAAGGCAAACAGGCCATTTATAAAGAGGCGGTTGTAACGCTGGCCGACAGCAAGCGCACGACCCTCGTGCTTGTTACTCGCCCGGAAGACGCCCCGTTGAAAGAGGCGCAGCGGGCCTCTCTGGAACTGGCAGACTTGGGTGTGAACAATCAAATATTAGTAGTCAATGGCGTCCTGCTCCAAAGTGACGATCCTATTTCTGAAAAACTATACCAGAAACAGCAGGCGGCGCTGGGTGCTGTTCCCGAAGGACTAAAGGTACTCCCAACTTATCAAATACCGCTACGAGCCTACAATATTACCGGCCTTGAAAATGTACGCTCTATGCTCCGGGATGATCGGCAGGAGGTTAAGCCTGAGACACCCAACGCAAAACAATTTTATGGGTTGCGTGATATTGTGGATTCCATTGACAAAGCGGAAAGAAAGGTTGTTTTCACAATGGGGAAGGGTGGCGTTGGCAAGACCACTGTTGCTGCCGCTATCGCACTTGGGCTGGCACAGAAAGGCAAAAAGGTTCATTTAACAACTACCGATCCCGCCGCCCATCTGAAATTTGTGCTGGAACAAGCTGACAACATTACTATGAGCCACATTGATGAACACGCCGAGCTGAAAAAGTATCAGGACGAGGTGCTATCTAAGGCGCGAGCCAACGGCCTGTCCGGAGAGGATATTGCCTATATTGAGGAGGATTTGCGCTCTCCCTGCACCCAAGAGATCGCGGTATTCCGGGCATTTGCAGAAGTCGTGGAAAAGGCTGATGACCAAATTGTTGTCATTGATACAGCTCCCACCGGTCATACGCTGCTTCTGCTGGAGTCCACCGAAAGCTACGACAAGGAGATACAACGCACCAAAGGAGAAACGCCGGAGTCCGTCAAAAGGCTGTTGCCCAGGCTGAAAAGTGCGGAAACTGAGGTTGTTATCGTTGCCTTGCCAGAGGCAACTCCTGTCTATGAGGCCCTGCGGCTGGAGGACGATTTGAAGCGGGCACAGATTGCCGCTAACTGGTGGGTTATCAATCAATCTTTCTATCATGCCGGAACCACCAATACCCTACTGAAAGCGAAAGCCAGTAACGAGGTGGAATGGATCAATCGTATCGACCAACATATGGATGGCAAGTTTGCGCTTGTGGCTTGGAGTGCCGACCAGATTAAGGGCGATAAGCTGTTGGAACTGTAAGGAGGTGCGCTATGGAAAAGAAGGCTGATACTGGCATCAATTTTTTTCAAAGATATTTAACAGTATGGGTTTTTCTCTGCATGGCAACTGGGGTTTTGCTGGGGCATTTTGCCCCAGCAGCTTCACAATTCCTTGCTCGGTTTGAATATGCTCGCGTGTCTATCCCTATGGCTGCCCTTATTTGGGTTATGATTTATCCCATGATGCTAAAAGTAGATTTTAATAGTATCCGAAACGTGAAGAAGAATCCAAAGGGTTTATTTGTGACATGGGTAGTCAACTGGCTTATAAAGCCTTTTACTATGTTCGGCATTGCCAGCCTATTCTTTTTTGTACTTTTTAAGGGATTTATTACACCAGAATTGGCGACAGAATATTTGGCAGGAGCGGTGTTGTTGGGAGCTGCGCCATGTACAGCCATGGTATTTGTATGGAGTACATTGACGAAAGGAAATCCAGCATATACTGTTGTTCAAGTAGCAACAAATGATTTAATTATCCTTATAGCGTTTGTGCCTATTGTGAAATTCCTTCTGGGAGTATCCAAGGTAAGTGTTCCATTTGATACCTTGATTTTGAGCGTGGTTCTGTTTGTGGTTATCCCATTAGCAGCCGGTATTTTAACTCGTATTATTGTATCTCGCAGCCAAGGAATAGAGTATTTTGAAAATGTGTTCATACATAAATTTGATTCTGTGACCACGATTGGCTTACTTCTTACACTGATACTAATTTTTATGGGGCAGAGTGAGGTTATCCTGAAAAATCCGTTGCATATTGTATTGATCGCCGTGCCGCTAACCCTACAGACCTTCCTGATTTTCTTTATTGCTTATGTTGCTTGTAAATTGCTGAAACTACCACATGATATAGCCGCTCCTGCTGGGATGATTGGTGCATCAAATTTTTTTGAATTGGCCGTTGCTGTAGCGGTTGCTTTATTTGGTACAACCAGCCCAGCAGCACTGGCAACGACCGTGGGGGTGCTAACGGAAGTGCCTGTTATGCTAACTCTGGTAAAGATTGCGAATAAAACAAGCCATCGTTTTTCTAACACCTAAATATTAACTCGCGGGCAAAGCGAAACCTGACTATATCACGGCAGCTTTCTTTTCCGCAATTTAGATGGGCCAGTCTGCTTTGTGTAGATTGGCCCTTTTACTATTATTGTCGAATTGTGTCGTAAATCTAAAATTATTTTTGAGAAATTTGGAAAAACCTTTCCGGTTTGCTATCCCGAAATGTGTTCTGGTATTACGAGGAGGTGAAAAACCAGCCACGCTCAAATCTGAACAAAGGAGGGAAATGCCATGGTATCTCCTTCCCATGAAGACCGCGTATGCGCCATGTTTGATTCATTCAGCAAAAAAGTGTCGCGGAACTTCGTCAGAAATTTAGAACGGGCCGAGAGCAACCGGGACAAGCATTTTACCGAAGAACCGGTAGACTATATTCTTGAATTGTTAGGCCATGAGGACAAGCATCCATCCGAATCTTTTGTGCTTTATGTGGGCGGATATTCCTGCGTGGTGGAGAGCGAAATTTTATATAAAGCACTGTTATCCCTGCCGGAGAACCAGCGCAGCGTCCTTCTTTTGGACTTTTGGCGTGACCTTACCGACGGGGAAATTGCAGAAGAATTGGAGGTAACTACCCGCACGGTCTACAATCTGAGACAGCGTGCATACAAAGCGATCAGAAAATTTTATGAGCGGGAACGCTTATACCCATGGACTTAACTATGACCTAATCAAGCGAGCGGTTCACGGCGACGAGGCAGCACTTACGGAAATCCTGCGGATATACGAACCTTTTCATAATTCCCTCTGCACCCGCGAGGTGCTGGGAAGCGACGGCAGAATCCATAGGGAAATTGACGAGGACAAAAAGCAGCAGGTACAGATGCACCTTGTGGAAGTGATCCAGAAAAAATGGAGGGAACTGATATGAACCTATTACAGCCAGATTTGTTTTCCTTCGCCTATGTTCCGAGCTGGTACTGCCAGCTTGACGATCTGGCGGAGCTGGCCCGCCCGGAGCCGTGGCGCTTCCGGGAACCTATATACTCAACCAAAAATCCAGATACTCCGATATTAGAGCGATATATCCACGCGATATTCAAAAAGCAAGCGATTGACTATAACGAGGAAAGAAGCCCGGAGAACGCAGCGCGGTATTTCCATGTGGAGAATGAATACGCCTGCTTCCATACCGGCCTGTATACAAAACGGTACAAGGCGATCTATGCCTGCTTTGACCGGAACAAGCGGCAGGCCAGTATGCTGGACTGGTATTTCCGGGGCTTTGCGGACGAGCTTTCCCCATGGCTGAAATATGTAAGCCCGCTCCCGCAGAAGCCCAGCTACTATATGACGCAGTATGGCGTCAACTACAACCCGGAGTGGCCGATACGGGTAAACATAGACCACATTTTGGGCGACGAGGAGAATGTTTCCCGTCTGCCTGCCTCGATCCGCGACGCGCAAAATCTGCCCCTGCTACTTGAAACGGCAGTAGAGCTGGCGCGGAGGAAGGCGGTCATTGAGCCGAGCATTGTGGTGCCGCAGGGCTACCAAGGGAGGGTGCAGTATCTTCTGCCGATCTGTCTGACCGATATGGAGAACCCCGACCTTGCTATGACCCTCACCATCATGGACGGGTACTATTTGGGTAATACCTGCCTTACGTTGGAGATGGCATACCTGAACGCCCGTCTGCTGGCGAGGCCGGTGGCTCCGTGGCTGGCGGAGCTTGTCATGTAGGAAGAAAATCATAGCAGGTCATATATTCCCCATAGCTGGACAGCGGCAGAGACAGAAAGGGGCGTATATGAGATGCGCAGGAAGAAGGAGGCGCAGAACAATGGGCTAAAGAAAACAGTGCGGCCCGTCTGCTGTCCGGTATGCGGGCGGCGGATCATGGACGCAGTATCAGGTACAAAGACGCAGCTAATTACCCCGAAGAAGGGCCGGTATCCCGATTTCATCATAAAGTGCGGGCACTGTGGCTCGGAAGTCGGGGTAATTAAAACTGAATAGAGAAAACCTTTGATCCGCTCCGAGCCTTCGGGCCGGGAGCTGACCGGAGATACCGCCACGGCAATATGGCACGGCCCGCAGGGAATGTATGCGGGCCGGGGAAACGGATGGCTAAACCGGGACAGGGATCACTCGTTTGTTTGAGCATGATGCACGGAGGGGAGATTTCATTCCGAAAATATGATTGACCCTCTAATACGCCACTTTCATTTCTGAGGGTGGATATGACATTGAGCCTGACAGGCGGCACTTTTTGTGCTGCTTGTCAGGCTCTTTTTTGTTTACGACGGCGCGGGTGCCGCCTGCCGGGCTCCGAAAGGAGAACGGCAAAATGAAGATCAAGTATGAATTTGTAAACGGAGAAACCTCGGAGATTGAGGTGGATGATTCCCTGGGCGAGCTGCTGGTGGATTTTGAACGGCAGCAGTACAACAACGACCATAAGGAAACCCGCCGCCATGTTTCCCTTGACGGCATGGACTACGAAGGGGAGCTGTTTGCTTCGGCAGAGGATACTGCAGGCGAGGCGGAGCGCCGGGAGGATACGGCCCGGCTGCTTTCCGCTATGGAGGCCCTCTCCCCTGCCCAGCAGGAGCTGGTGTTAAAAGTTTATTTTAACGGGCGCTCCTGCGCCAGCATTGCCGCCGAGGAGGGCGTGGATAAATCCGCCATATCCCACCGGTTGGAGCGCATTTATAAAAAACTCAGAAAAATTTTGAAATAGACCGTCAACCTTTGCCTTTCCCGTGGCCGGATATTGAGGGCCAACGATACGCGCCCTTAGAAAGAGGTGAAAGGCAAATGAAACATAACTTGAAGATCAGTCTTGCACAGGGGCCGGAATCCAGCGGCATTGTCCGCTGTAAGACCGTTTCCCTGCGCGAGCGGGTATTGCGGAGGCTGTTTGGCGATATGCGCCGCGTTACCATCATTGTCCCCGGCGACAGCGTGGAGGAGCTTTCGGTGCGTGAGGTTGCGGAGGTGGGCGTCCATGGGGGTGCATGAGGAAAACCGTCCGGCCCTTCCGATCAAGGCCACGCCATACCAGCACCAGATTGAGGCTTACCGCTTTGCCTGCGGTTTGTTCGGCCTACTGCCCGGCGGCGGAAATGAGAGCGGCGGCTGTGCGCTGCTTATGGAAATGGGAACCGGGAAGACCATCACCAGCATAGCGATCACCGGCGCACTGGCTAACGCAGGCCATATCCGCCGGGTGCTGATCGTGGCCCCGCTTTCCATCCTTGGCGTATGGGAGGAGGAATTTCAGAAGTTTGCGGCTTTCCCCTATGCGCTGGCTGTCCTTTCCGGCACCGGTGCAAGGAAGCTGGATACCCTGCGGCACATGAATGGGGCCGCCCTGCAGGTGGTCGTGGTGAACTATGAGAGCGCATGGCGGCTGGAAAAGGATCTGTCGGCATGGCGGCCCAATCTGATTATTGCGGACGAGGGCCACAAGATCAAAACCCACAATATCGCCGCCAGTAAGGCATTGCACCGGCTGGGCCGGGTGGCGCAGTACCGGCTGCTGCTGACCGGTACAGTTATCACCAACAAAGCTATTGATGTGTTCAGCCAGTTTAAGTTTGCGAATCCTTCTATTTTCGGCCAGAGCTTTTACGCTTTCCGGAGCCGGTATTTTGACATGGTGGGATATGGGAACCATACGCCGGTCTTGAAGAAATCCATGGAGGCAGAGCTTACGGAAAAGCTCCACAGTATTTCCTACCGGGCTACAAAAGCGGAATGTCTGGATTTGCCGGAAACTACCGACGTGATCCGGCAGGTGGAATTGGAATCTGCGGCCCTGCGGATATACAAGGGCCTCGTAAAAGAGAGCTATGCCGAGCTGTCCGGCGGCGAGGTAACGGCCCCGAACATTCTCACCCGGCTCCTTCGGCTGTCCCAGCTTACGGGCGGATTTATCGGCAATGACGAAACCGCCGCTGTGGAGCAGGTAAGCGCGGCCAAGCTGGCGGCCTTGGAGGATATTCTGGACGGCGCGGCGGCAGAAGGAAAGAAGCTGGTTATCATTGCCCGTTTTATCCCGGAGATTAAGGCTATCTGTAAGCTGTTAGAGAAGCGGGGCCTTTTGTATTCCTATATCACCGGGGAGGTGAAAGACCGGAATGAGCAGGTGTCCGCTTTCCAGAATGATCCGGCGGTCATGGCTTTTGTGGGCCAGATTGCAACGGCGGGAATGGGGATCACCTTGACGGCGGCCTCTACCATGGTCTTTTATTCGCTGGACTATTCCATGTCGAACTTCGAGCAGACCAAGGCGAGGATTCACCGGGTGGGCCAGCGGATGCCCTGCACCTATCTGTATCTGGTGGCGCGGGGAACTGTGGACGAGAAGGTGCTGGCAGCATTGAAGGATAAGGCCGACCTTGCCCGGACACTTGTAGACGATTACCGCAGCGGGAAAAACCCGTTTGCACCATAGGAGGAGAAAAATGTCTGAACAGTTATTTGAACTCGCCGACCGGCTCCGGGCGCTCCGTGACGAGAAGGTCGAGGCCGAGCAGCGGGTAAAGGAATTAAACGCCGAGATTGACGAGGTGGACTACCGTCTGTCGGAGCTTATGGCGGATACGGAAACGCAGAATTTTACCCGCGCGGGAATGATGTTCTGCCTGACGACCAAGACCCGCGCGTCCGCTACCGCTGGCCGCAAGGAGGAGCTGTTCAAAGCCCTGCGCGGCGAAGGGTACGGCGACCTTGTATATGAAACGGTGAACGCCAACAGCCTCTCGGCCTTTGTAAAAGAGCAGATGGCGGAGAACGGCGACGTTCTGCCCGCATGGCTTGGCGGGCTGGTGAATGTCTTTGAGAAAACCGGCGTGAGCCTGCGCAAAGCGTCAAAGTAAATATTTAGGAGGAAAAACCCCATGAGTAATAAGAATGAGCTTACCACTACCGGCGCGGGCTTTCTGGCCCTTGCCGACTTCAATATGAGTGAAACCATGGCCGAGGAGCTGGAAGGCTTGGAGGGCGGCTTTGACCGGGTGAAGATTCCGGCAGGCGGTGCCATCATGTTCGAGCTTCCCGGCGACGAGGCCGACGAGCCGGAAACCGTGAAGGAGTTTTCGGCGGTGATCCTGTACCATCATCCGGTACTGCAGTATTACAAAGAAAAATATACCGGCGGCAGTAACCCGCCCGATTGCGGGAGCTTTGACGGCGTGACCGGGGAAGGCGAGCCGGGCGGCGTCTGCGCGAATTGCCCGCTCAATCAGTTTGGCTCCGGCGAGAACAACAGCAAAGCCTGCAAGACCCGCCGCAGGGTATTCCTGCTTAGAGAGGGCGAGCTGTTCCCGCTGATCCTCTCCCTGCCGACCGGTTCCATGAAAGAGTTTTCCCGTTACATCAAGCGCCTGCTTTCCAAGGGACGGAAAAGCAACTCGGTTGTTACCCGCTTTTCTTTGAAGAAGGCCACCAATAACAGCGGTATTGCCTACTCGCAGGCACAGTTTTCCATTGACCGGCCCCTTACCAGCGAGGAGCAGATTTTGATTACCAAGCTCTCCGATCAGGTGAAAGGATACAGCCGCCGCGTTGGCTTCGATATAGAGGAGCCTGTGGAAGCAGAGGAGCCGCTTGTAGACCCGGAAACCGGCGAGGTCATCCCGCCGCTTTAATAATGAACCGCCCACTGCGGAGCGGGGCCGCCCGGCCTCCTCCGCTTTTCGGGCAGAATGGAGGAAATATGGACTATTCATGTGTGACGACATTGAAAAAGATAAAGGACTATCTGGCCGGGGCTTCTATTGTAGCCTTTGACTTTGAAACCTCGCCCGTGGAGGCATACCGCTCGGAGGAAAAGGCGGCTCTGGACGCCCACAAGGCAGAGATTACCGGCGTGAGCTTTTCCGTATCCGAGGGCAGCGGAATCTATGTCCCCCTGCGGCATAAGACCGGCAGGAATATCGGGAAGCCGGAGGCGGTCATGGAATACCTGCGCGGCGCGTTCTTTGAAAATACCGCCGTGGTGAAGGTGGCCCACAACCTTGCCTTTGAAGCTATGTTCCAGTATGCGCTGGGTGTGGTGGTGCAGGCACCGGTCTATGATACCATAGCGGCGGCCCAGCTTACCTTAAAGAGCGGCACCGCTTTCAGGAGGCTTTCGGACAGCGGCCTGAAAACCCTCGTACCACAGCTTTTTGGCGTGGAAATGCCGGACTTTCAGACCGTGACCGATGGGCGTTTCTTTGACGAGCTTTCCCCGCAGGATGCGGAAACCGTCCGTTATGCCTGCGCCGACAGTGACTATGCCCTGCGGCTGTATCACCTGTTCAATGGCTGGTTTGACCGGTATCTCCCGAAGCACCGGTTCCTTGTGGAGCAGGTGGAAAGCCCCACCACCGTATACTGCGGCATCATGCGCTATAACGGCCTGCTCATGGATCAGGCAGCCATGGAGGAAAAGCAGGCTGAAGCCGAGGAGCGCCTTGTAAAAATCCGGGAGGAAATCGCCTTTATGATTGGCGACGTGGAGATCGGGGCCAACGCCTCCACCTCTGCGTTTAAGAGCTATCTTTTTAATGACCTCGGCCTGCCGGTCTTGAAAACCACGGTCAAGTATCAGGAAGCGGCGGATGATGAAACCATGATTCGGCTGGCGGATTGGTGCCGGGAAAACCGCCCGGAGCTTACACGGCTCTTTGAGCTGGTGCAGGAATATCGCCGCTGGGGGAAGATCAAGGGGACATATCTGGACGGCTATCTGCGCCATGTGAACAACGCCACAGGCCGTATCCATCCCGACCTTATGCCGCTGGGAACGGAAACGGGCCGGTTTGCCGCCCGCAACCCGAACCTTCAAAATATGCCCCGCAAGGGCAGCGACCCCATCGGAATCCGCAACCTGCTCGTTGCACCCTCCGGGTGTGCAGTTATGGAGCTTGACTATTCGCAGGTGGAGCTTCGCGTCGGGGCCTTTTACTGCAGGGATGAAAAAATGCTGGAAACCTACCGAACCGGCGGCGACATCCATGCGCAGACCACTTCGGTCATTTACCATATCCCGGTGGAGCAGGCAGCGGATAAGAACGCGGAGAATTTCAAGGAGCGGCGCACCATTGCGAAAAACTGTAACTTTGGCGTATTTTACGGCCTGTTTCCGCGCGGCCTGCAAAAGACGCTGAAATTTAAGGCAGGGCTTGACGCTACCTTGGAAGTCTGCGAGGAGATCATTGCGAACTTAAAAGCCGGGTATCCCCAGCTTTCTTTATGGCAGGAGGTCGTGAAGCGGCAGGCCAAGGTGCGCCGGTACAGTGAAACATGGCTGGGCCGCAGGCGGTATCTGCCGAACATTGCCTCCGAGGATTGGGGAAAAAAGAGCTTTGCGGAACGGTGCGCCATGAATACGCCCATACAGGGAACCGCCGCCGACATTGTAAAAATGGCAATGGCCCGGCTCCTCCCGGTGCTGGCGCAGTATCCGTGGATTCTCCCCGTCCTTACCGTCCATGACAGCCTTGTGTTTTATCTGCCGGAGGGTAAGGTGGCGGAGGCCGGACGGCTCATTAAGGGCCTCATGGAAAAGCAGCCTTTCCCGGAATTTGATGTGCCGCTGGTGGCCGAGGTGGCAGCAGGCGTCAATTATGGAGAGCTGGTGGATATGGAGGTGGAGGCATGAGCGCGAACCTTTATAATTCCGAGAGCTATTCTGACCCGACCGCATATGAGGCCCTTTCCCATATCGAGCGGGAAGTTAAGAAAACGGCATACAGGCCGCTGGTCTTTATCTGCTCGCCCTATGCCGGGGATATAGAGCGCAATACGGAGCAGGCGCGGGAATACAGCCGCTTTGCGGTATCAAAGAACTGTATCCCCATAGCGCCGCATCTGCTGTTCCCTCAATTCATGGAGGAGGACGATCCAGCCCAGAGGAGCCTCGGCATCTTTTTCGGGCTGGTCTTGCAGAGTAAATGCCGTGAGGTGTGGGTGTTTGGACGGACGATCTCAAAAGGGATGGCGATGGAAATTGCAAAAGCAAGGGAGCGGAAGCTCCCCGTCCGCTATTTTACAGACCGTTGCATGGAGGTGGTGAAGAAACAATGAGGAAAGCATTGAACGTCCCGCTGGAAGAATTTCTGCGGCCCTTCTTTGGGCCGTCGGATCGTATCTGCCTGCGGGTATTCGACGATAAGAAAACCGGCACTTTCAAAGGGGCCAAACTGGAAACGACCCTCTCCGGGATCGCCGGGCTTATGGATACCTTAAAAAAGCATAATGAGAGGAACCGGGGTATTTATTTTGTGGTGAACTTCGGCGGCCATGAGGACGGGGAGATTTCCCGGATCAACGCTCAATTCATGGAATGTGACGAGCTGTCCTTGGAGGAGCAGCTTAACCAGATTGAAGCGTTTCCGCTGGAACCGTCGCTCATTGTGAAAACCCGGAAATCCCTGCATACCTACTGGCTCATAAAGGACGGCGACGTGGCCGCTTTCCGCCGGATACAGAAAGGGCTTGCGGCCCATTTTGGCGGGGATAAAACCTGCGTCAATGAAAGCCGCGTCCTGCGCCTGCCGGGCTTTTACCATTGCAAGCAGGAGCCGGTCTTGGTGGAGTGTATCCATTTCCGCCCGGAGCTTCGGTATACGCAGGCGGAGCTTGCGGCCCATCTTCCCAAGGTGGAGAGCGAGCCTGCCGCGCCGGGCGTGGGCCAGAGCAAAGGGACAAGGCAGGGCCTTTCGCTGGTACTCAGGCGCTGTGCATTTATGGCGCATTGCCGGGAGGATGCGGCGACCCTTTCAGAACATGATTGGTACAGCATGATAACAAACCTTGCTGTTTTTGAGGGCGGCGAGCGGGCCATCCATGAACTGTCGGCAGGCTATCCAAAATATAAGGCGGCGGAAACGCAGGAGAAAATCCGGCATTTCTTAAACAGCGGCACAAAACCGATCACCTGCAGGAATATCGCGGAGAAGGGATTTTCCTGCCCGCGCATGGCGGACGGCTCCTGTACCTGCAAGGCCCCGGCGGCCCTTTGCTATCAGCCCCTTACGCTGGATGAATTACGGGAGGCCCTTTCCGGCGCAGAGGTCTTTTCCGCCCCGGTGGAAGCAGTACGGGCCGCAAAGCAGTTTGTGAAGGAGGCGCTCTATAACGTTGAGCCGCTGGACGCCGGGACATTCATTGAATACGAGCTGCGGCAGCATTTCCGGCTCAAAACGCCGGATGCCAAGGCGCTGATTTCCTATCACAAGGAGCTGTTTAAGGCGTATGCGGCGAATAAGGAAACCCGGCAGGCGGCGCAGGATACGGAGCTGCCGGAATGGTACGAAGTGACCGAGCGCGGCGGCCTGCGGTTCATATCCGGCCTGCTTGCAAACCACCTTTCCGGGAATATGGACGCTTTCTATGCGGCGAGCAGCTTTTTCTTCTATCAGGACGGCGTATACCGGGAGGGCGAGGATATGGTGGCGGCGGCCAAGGTGCGGGAACTTATGATTCCGAGGACAGTATCCATGCAGGCCATTAACGACACCGTGGGCCAGTGGAAAATGCTGATAATGAAGCCGATCATGGAGATCAACAGCAACCCCTTTATCCTGAACCTGCGAAACGGCTTATACAATACCCTCAACGACAGCTTTAAGGCCCATACGCCGGAATATTACTCAACCGTACAGCTCAAAGCGGCCTATATGCCGGACGCGGCCTGCCCGCAATTCGTGCAATACCTTCAAAGTATGCTGGCCGAGGAGGAAATCTATCTGGTGCAGGAGATTTTGGGGTATCTGCTGATCCCGGTAAACAAGGCGCAGAAATCCTTTGTCTTTGTAGGTGCGCCCAACGCGGGCAAGTCTACCCTGCTCAATGTGGTACAGGAAATATTGCTGGGGAGCGAAAATGTGTCGAACATCCCATGGCAGAACCTTGGCGACCGCTTCAATAAAGCGGAGCTGTTCGGGAAGCTGGCGAATATCTTCGCCGACCTGCCATCTAAGAGCATTGACGATAACGGGATGTTCAAGGCCCTTACCGGCGAGGATTTCATTACTGCTGAGCGGAAGAACAAAGACCCTTTTTCCTTCCGGCCCTATGCGCGGTTTTTGTTTTCCTGTAACGAGATACCGCGCAATTATGGCGACAGGTCGGAGGGCTTTTACCGGAGGCTCCTTATCATCCGGTTTGAGAAGTCCGTCCCCAAGAGCCAGCGTGATCCGAACCTTGCGGAAAAGCTGGCGGCGGAGCGGGACGGAATCCTTATGTGGGCGCTCTCCGGGCTAAAGAGGCTGATCGCGGCGAATTATGCGTTCAGCGAAACCGAGCGAACGCGGGCGGAGCTGGATAAATACCGGATCGAATCAAATAGCGTTTTGTCTTTCGCTAAAGAGTACTGTAAACGGGATGAAAAGGGCTTTACGGTTCGTGACGATCTGTTTTTACGATACAAGGAATATTGCGGCAATGCCGGGATGAAGCCGGTATCTCAGACCAATTTCAACAAAGAGCTGGAAGCCGGATTTCCGGAGATTACGCGTGGGCGGGATAAGCTCTCAAAGCGCCGGGTATGGCGCGGGCTGGCCTATGTGGAAGGAGGTGTGGGGGCTGATTGACCGTTTCTGTGACCGGAGAAACCGGAAAAACCGGGATTTGTTCATTCCTTGCGCATAAAAGCCAGAGGGATGAAAAGAGCCTTATTTTTAAGAAAAATATATATAGTGTGGTAATTTCCCGGTCTATCCGGTTTTTCCGGCGCGGCGGCATCTGCCCGGACGGTATGGAGAAAGAGATTGTTGCCGTAATCCTGCGGTATTTGAAACAGCGGCCCCGGTGCTTTGCGTGGAAAACCCACGGCGGTATGTACGGCACAGCGGGGATACCAGATATAATTGCCTGCATGGACGGCAGGTTTTACGCTTTCGAGGTGAAGCAGCCCGGCGGGCGGCTTACCCGGTTGCAGGAAGTAACCCTTAAAAAAATACGGGCCGCAGGCGGCGTGGCCGTAAAAGTGACTTCCGTGGAGGAGGTAAAGGCCGCCATTTTGGAGGAAGGAGGCTCGTATGGAGACTGATTTGGAGCAGTTGCGTGAAATGAACCAGAGGATAAACGAAAAGCTGGCAGAGGCGGCCCGCCTGTACCGGGAAGGGCGCTTTGCCGAGTGGGCGGCGCTGGATCGGGAGATCACCGGGGACATTGACCGTTATGTGGATATGCAGCGGGCCTTCGGTTCTTCGGGAAAGGAGGCGGCAGTATGATTGCATGGAAATACTTGAACAAGCCGTCGGCTACGGTGGCGGCATTGCAGGACTATTCCACGATGCGGGATATTATCAACATTACCCCGCAGGAAACGAAGGAGCTTTACGATCAGATGATTTCCGTGGGCAGCAGGCCCCTCAATGGTCTGCCTACAAGCTGGAACCCGCAGGCAGGCGAGGAGCGGCTGGTAAAGTCGCTGGATACGCTGGACGTGATTCAGGAGCGATACCGACAGGCCGTGGAGTATATGCACTGGCTGGAACCGGCGTGGGCAACCTTGTCGGATATGGAGCAGACGGTACTCCGGGAATTTTACATGAGCGACAACCTGCGTTCCGGGGCTTCGGCCCGCCTGCAGGAGAAGCTCAATTTCAGCGAGCGGCAGATTCAGCGTATCCGGGAGAAGGCGCTCAAACGGATGTCAATACTTCTGTTCGGCAAATGAAAGATGGCAGTTTAATGGCACTTTATTTGCTTTCGGATATGGTATACTGATAGTGTGAAAGAGTGAACCAAGGGAGCCTTCGCAGTACGCGGGGGCTTTTCTTATGCCATGAAAGGAGGCGGCAGCTATGCCATACAAACCCAAGCGCCCCTGTTCCTATCCGGGCTGTCCGCGATTGACAGACGGGCGCTATTGCGAGGAGCACCAGAAGATTATCACGGCGCATTATAACAAGCATGAGCGCGATCCGGAAAGTCGGCGGCGCTATGGACGCGCATGGAAGCGGATTCGTGACCGCTATATATCCGCCCATCCATTGTGCGAGGAGTGCCAGAAGGCGGGCAAGATTACCCCGGCGGCGGAGGTTCATCATATCAAACCGCTGTCGCGCGGCGGCACCCATGTAGAGAGTAACCTCATGGCCCTATGCAAGCCGTGTCATTCTGAGATTACGGCCCGCGAAGGCGGCAGGTGGGAACGCCGCCGCTGACCCTCCGGGGGTAAGCAAATCTCTACGTCCGGCGCGGCGGGCAGCGGGCGTGGGGTATCGCGCAAAAAATCGCGCTTTCAAGTTGGGTATATAGCCCGCAGTTTCAAGAGAGGAGGTGGCGGCCATGGCAAACGGCCACGGCGGAGCCCGCATTGGCGCGGGCCAGAAGAAAAAGGCGCTGGCAGATAGAATCGTCGAGGGCAATCCGGGCAAGCGGAAGATCACGGTCATGGAGTTTTCGGATACGGCCAGCCTCCAAGGGGAGGAAATGCCGCCGCCCCGTGACTATCTGGCCGCCCGGCAGAAAAACGGCAAGGAGCTTCTGGCCGTGGAAATCTACCAGCGCACATGGTCTTGGCTCAATGAGCGGGGCTGTGCGTATCTGATACCGGCGCAGATTTTGGAGCAGTACGCTATGGCAATCTCACGCTGGATACAGTGCGAGGAGGCCATTTCTGAGTTTGGTTTTCTGGCGAAGCACCCGACCACGGGGAACGCTATCCCCTCGCCGTATGTTTCCATGAGCCAGAGCTTTTCCAAACAGGCAAATAACCTGTGGTATCAAATCTATCAGGTTGTCCGGGAGAATTGCTCCACCGAGTACAAAGGGGCCACGCCCCACGACGATATGATGGAGAAGCTCCTTTCCGCCCGGCGCGGCGGTTAAAAGATAATTTTAACGGAGGTCGAACATGAATATTTTGCAGCTTCCCTTGGAGGAGGTACACCCTTACAAAAACAATCCGAGAAAAAATGACAATGCTGTGGACGCGGTGGCGGCCAGCATCAGGCAGTACGGTTTTCTTGTCCCTTTGGTGATCACCGCCGAACATGAGATCATTGCCGGACATACCCGCTATAAGGCGGCGGGGAGGCTTGGCCTTTCCACGGTTCCCTGCGTCATTGCCGACGAGCTGACCGAGGATCAGATCAAAGCCTTCCGGCTGGCGGACAATAAGGTCGGCGAGCTGGCACAGTGGGATGTTGACCTGCTCCCGCTGGAACTGGCCGATATTGCACAGGATATGGCGGTGTTTGGTTTCGAGAGCATTTCCGAGGAGGAATTTGGCGAGGAATTTACGCTGGATTCCGGCGAGAAAAAGCCCTACCAGCAGATCAGCCTGACGCTGCATGACAAACAGGCGGAGCTTATCATGGCCTGCATTGATTACGTCCACGCCCACGAGGAGGTCGGAGAAACCTTCGGCAATGAGAACCGGAAGGGCAACGGCGTTTATGAGGTGGTGCGGCAATGGGCAGAGCAAAAGAAATTAGTCTGAAAGTGATCCCCGGCAAGGTGGCAAACCCTTTTATGCGGCGGCACCATTACAGCGGCACCGTTGTAAATAATAGCTGCCTGCATTTTGGCGTATTTCTGGATGGGCGGCTCCATGGTGTTATGAGCTATGGGCCGAGCCTGAACAAATCCAAAATCCTGCCGCTGGTGGCTGGGACTGGCTGGAATGAATATCTGGAACTGAACCGGATGGCCTTTGACAGCGTGCTTCCCCGCAATTCCGAAAGCCGGGCAATTTCCATGAGCATTAAGCTCTTAAAGAAGTATGCGCCCCATGTAAAGTGGATCATCAGCTTTGCCGACGCCTGCTCCTGCGGCGACGGTGCCATTTACCGGGCCAGCAATTTTATTCTGACCGGCATTAAGGAAAACGAGGCCCTTTGCCTGCTACCGGACGGTACGAAGATACACAAGCTGACGCTGGAAGCGAACCCGCTGGCTCCGCGCAAGGAGCTGGGCGGGCGTTCTTTCTTTGATGTGACCGACGGCAATTTTAGCTGGGGCCGGTACATGGAGGCAGCAGGCGGCGCACTGCTCTCCGGGTATCAGCTCCGCTATATCTATTTCATAGACAAGAGCAAACGGAAGGATTTGACCGTCCCGGAAATCCCTTACTCCCGCATTGACGAGCTGGGGGCCGGGATGTATAAAGGCGAAAAAATGACACTGGCCAAGCGCCATGTGGGAAAGGAGGACGCGCCATGGGTAGAGCAAAAGAAATCGTAATGAAGGTGATCCCCGCCAAGGTGGCAACGCCGTTTATGAAGGCCCACCATTACAGCGGGAAAGTCGTCAATAACAGCACCCTGCACTTTGGCGTATTTTTAGACGGCCAGCTCCATGGCGTTATGTCCTACGGGCCGAGCCTTGATAAGTCAAAGATTATCGGGCTGGTGAAGGATACCGGCTGGAATGAATTTCTGGAACTGAACCGGATGGCCTTTGACAGCTATCTTCCCCGCAATTCCGAGAGCCGTGCTATCTCTATGAGTATCAAGCTCATAAAGAAATACGCGCCGCAGATAAAATGGATCATCAGCTTTGCCGACGCCTGTTCCTGCGGCGACGGTACAATCTACCGGGCCAGCAATTTTGTCCTGACCGGTATCAAAGAAAATCTGAACCTTGCGGAGCTGCCGGACGGCACCCGCGTCCATAAAATGACGCTGGCGAGCAATCCTACTTCCCCGCGCAGGGAGCTGGGCGGCCTGACCTTTTTTGATGTGACGGGCGGCACCTATAATTTCAAGAAGTATCTGGACTATGTGGGGGCCACGCCGATCCCCGGCTATCAGCTCCGCTATATCTATTTCATAGACAAGGCCAAGCGGCAGTATTTGACGGTGCCCGAGATTCCATTTTCCAAGATTGACGAGCTTGGGGCCGGGATGTATAAGGGCGAGAAGGTATCGCAGGCAGAGCGGCACAGCAAACTCACGCCGGAGTAATGCTCCGGCCATTATGCGCGGATAGGCTAAAGGCAGACCGCCCGCCAACTGGCGGGAAGCGGCGGTTCGATTCCGTACTCCGCGCTCCAAAAACAACGCCCTTGCTTTCCACGGTGTTTCAGGGTAATCTGTCGTCACATTTTGAAAGCGAGGGATTCAGATATGAGCGAGCAATATTTGAAAATCGGAAGTTATACGCCGGAATCGGATGAGGCAGAAACAGTCATAGAGCGGGGCTATTACCGGCAGGGCTGGATATTCAAAGACGAGGAGGCTTTCCTGCACCACCCGGATAAAGTCTGCTATGTACCAGAGCTTTCCGACGAGGGATATACCCGGCAGAATTTTCTGGATATGTGTAACGGGCAGGAGGAATTTGCCTGTGAGTGTTTTTATGCGGTAGACTGGCAAAGCCCCAAAACATGGATTGACGAGCAATACCGGAATGACGAGTGGCAGTATTGCCCGCATTGCGGCAAGATTTATGATATGGCCGGGGAAGCCTGCGCCTGCCCGGTATGCGGGAAGAACCCGGAGGAGGTAAAAGAAGAAAATGCAGATACAGAAAGTGAGCGTCGCCCGGCTGAATCCGGCGGCCTATAACCCGCGCCGGGATTTGAAGCCCGGTGACAGGGATTATGAAAAACTGAAACGCTCTATTGAGGAGTTTGGTTTTGTAGAGCCGGTGGTCTGGAATAGGGCCACCGGCAATGTTGTGGGCGGCCACCAGCGGTTGAAGGTTTTGCTGGATATGGGTGAAACCGAGATTGACTGCGTTGTGGTGGATTTGGGGCCGGAAAAGGAAAAGGCCCTGAACCTTGCCCTCAACCGGATTCAGGGCGGTTGGGATGAGGGGAAACTGGCAGAGGTCATGGCCGACCTTGACGCCTCGGACTTCGACGTATCCCTGACCGGCTTTGATGCCGAGGAAATTGACGCTTTGATGAACAAGTTTTATTCTGCCGAGGCGGTAGAGGATGATTTTGATCGGGAGAAAGCGGCGGCGGAAATGGAAGCCGCAGGCGGGGCCATTACCCAGCCCGGCGATTTATGGGAGCTTGGAAGCCACCGGCTCTATTGCGGTGATCCGGTGCTGGCAGATTCCTATGAGCGGCTCATGGGTACGGAGCAGGCGGCCTTTGCCATGGCGGCTCCGCCTGCCCTTGGTGCGGCGGAATACAAAAAAGACGGCCTTGCTCCATGGATGGAGCGGATGGCAGCAGTCGCCGGAAACCTCTGCCGGTATGCGCCTATTGTCTGCTGGAATATCGACGACCTGTTTTCCACCGGTTCCCAGTATGTGGAGCCGACCGGCTTTTACAGCATGAAACTGTTTGCGGACTGTAATTTCCGGCCCCTCTGGATTCGAGTATGGAAAAAGCAGGGAGCCTTTGCCCGCGCCGGTTCCACCCACTTAAACAGCACCAAGCCCCAGCGCCAGTTTGAATATGTGGCGGCCTTTGCCGGAGAGGAGGCCGAGGAGGTCAACCAGCCGGAGGCTTCTTGGGTGTCGGCCTTTGCGGCCCATAATTACCGCTTTGTAAAAAGGCTTACTAAGGAGGAGCGCCGCAAGTGGGGCTATGCCGGAGTGTGGGAAATGTCCGCCGCCCCACAGGCTTCGGACGGTGCGGCATTGCTACCGGTAGAACTGCCGTGGCGCTGTATGAAAATGCACAGCGATCCGGACGCTCTGGTGCTTGACCCGTTCTGCGGCGGGGCCGCGACGCTGATCGCCGCAGAGCAGAGCGGGCGGCGTTGTTTTGCCATGGATAGCGACCCGGCAAATTGTGACCTCGCCGTTATGCGCTGGGAGCAGTTTACCGGGGAAAAAGCCCGCTGCATTAAAAGTTAATTTTAAGAAATTCGCCTGTGAGGCTTGCTTTATTGGGTGTTCCAGAGTAATCTCCACTCACATCAAACGAAGGAGGTCATTCACATGACAAGAATGGACGCAATCAGCAGCTTCCAGAACAAATATTTAACGGAGAAAATGGCGTATTTCAATAACCGAAAGGCGGCCCCGGAGGAGTATGCGCTTTGCCGGGTACTGCAGGACTATTTCAGGACAAACGAACATGGCCTTGCCGCCTTCACCATTGAGGACATGGTTTGGGAGAGCGACTTCGACGCATACATGGCGGAGCTGGAAAAGGCGGGTATCCGCGAGCTGAACCTTTGCGATACCTCCACCGCCCTTATGCGCACCATCCACTTATTTTTGGCGGCAGGCTGGCAGATCGCCGGGCCGTATACACAGCGCGTAAGCAGCTACACCACGCTGGAAGGTCTGACAATGAAAAAGGTATAAAGGAAAAGGCCCGGCGACGGGCTTTTTTCCGTCGTGGCCCTTGTCTTTTGGGTGGTCTAAGGGTAATCTGTGTCACACCAAAAACGGAAGGAGGTTTTGCATGGTACAGAAAACAGACGAAGGAGGTGCGGCTATGCTGAGTAAGGAGCAGTACCGGGATGTGGTGGCCGGTATCCGAAAGATACACCGGATTGCCCGTCGCCTTGCCCGGATACCAGAGGGCAGGCTTTCGGTGGATATGGATACTGCACTGGACGTGGACTATATCAACGAATGGCTGGACATTATCCTCTGCCGGATATGCAGGCAGCAGGCGGTAAAAATGCCTGCGCTTCCCAAACAACCGAGCCCGCAAGAGCTGTACCGTTACTGCATGAAAAAGGCGGAGAAACAGGCGGGGCGCATCCGATTCGGACTTTTTACCGGTAGGATTGGCCGGGAGCTTCTCACGCAGAACGCATGGGAAGGTGTTGACAGCGCGGTATCCATTCTGGAAAGCGTGGCCGCAGAGCAAAGGAGGTGGCGTTAGTGGTATTTCCGAGAAAAGAGGTTGTGGAAGCAGTACGCGCCCGTTACCCGGAAGGGACGCGGGTGGAGCTGGTTTCCATGAATGACCCTTACAGCAAGTTGAAGCCCGGCGACCGGGGAACCGTAAAATCCGTGGATGATACGGGGACGGTATTTGTAAGCTGGGATTGCGGCTCCGGCCTCGGTGTGGTTTATGGCGAGGACAAAATCCGTATCTTGGAAGGCGGTGATTTTGAATGAGCGGGATTTTCCATGAAGGCCGTTTCTATGAGAACACGGATATGGTCTGCCGCCGCTGCGGCCATCCGGTGTATGAATCGGATAACCCGGAATACAGCTATCAATGCTTCCACTGCGACGAGGATCTGTATAGTTTTGAGGCCGAGGAGCAGGATGGATTGTATCTCCCGCCGGTTATGGTGGCCCGCCCGGTGGACGGCATCACCATTAACGAGGAGCTGGAATATCTGCTGGATGATACGGAGAAGCCTCGTGTATTCCCAAACCAGCCGGAAGCGGAGGGTTATCTGCTGGCGCATGGCTTTAACGGCGAGGCTCTGGAACATTTCTATTTTGTGGAGGTGACAGAAAATGAAGAATAAAGGCTGTGCTTTTGAACTGAAAGGCGACGGGAACTCCCGGTATTTTTCAAGCCCGGAGGTTATGGGGCTTGCGGATTTTGCCCGCTTCCTTTATGAAAACCGCGCCGGTGCAGCCGGGGTTCCTCTCCCAATCAGAAAGCGGATAGCGCAGGCAGAGGAAATTTCCGAGACAGCATGGCATGAGATAGCGGATCACAAAGTGGCTGGTTTTTCCTGCTACTTTATGCTGGATATACGGGAAAACCAGATGTGGGTAAACGAGGATACCGGCGAAGGGCTGGCGCTCTATCTATTCCCATTTACTGCAGTCATGGAGGAAGCGGCCTCCGGCACCGGAGATATATGGGTGCGGCTTCTGGCCCGTTTCCCAAAGGCTAAAATGAGTTGATACACAAAAAGAAAAAAGCTCGAAAATGGGCTTTTTTCGTCGGTGAGCCTTGTCTTATAGGGTGTTCCAGAGTAATCTGTGTCACACCAAAAACAAGGAGGATTACCCATGATCGACTTACGAAATTACAAGGACTATATCCGCGAGCTGGTAGCGAAGGAAAACGAGAAGGATAAAAACTGGCGCTGGTCGGTGAAAAGTATCGGCAAGAGCCGCGTCCGTATCCGCTGGGGCTATCTGGACTATTTAGAGGAAAAGGAAAATTGCTTCATCATTGATCTGGATTCTTCTATACCGGACATGGAATGGCTTCACGCCCGCAAGCCGGACGGTGATATAATTGAGTGCTATATGGTGGTGGAGGGAAAGCCCAATCCGCAGGTTGGCGCAGAGCAGACAATCCAGAGCGGCCTGCGGGACGCCATTTGGGAAATCGCTTATATTGCTCATTCCCGCTATTAAAATAAACCGAAAGAAAAGCCTGAATTTCCGGGCTTTTTTTGTTGTGGAGCCTTGTCTTTTTGGGTGTTCCAGAGTAATCTCTGACAACATCAAACAAAGGAGGTTTCCCTATGAAACAGACAGCAGAAATGAAGCAGGCGGCCTTTGAGAAGCTCATGCACGACAACGGCTTTCAGTATCTCGGAGCGACTGCCCGCGACGGACAATTTATCTATGAGCGCACATGGCGGCATACCGTACCGGTTGCTTTCTATGGCGAGCAGGAAAGCACTTACAGGATTGCGGCGTATATCAGTTTCGGTGTACCCATCATCCAGCTTTTTGAGAACGGGCGGCATACTGACACCCGCGACTATTCCAGCCCCAAGCGGGCAATGAACGCAATCAAAGAAATCATCCGGTGCGCCGGGTATGCCATGTAAGGAGGGGCAGCTATGAGCGATTTTAGAGAAGAATATGAAAGAACATACGGCCCCATGAGGGCCGCCAGAAAGGACATATCCCCGGAGCTGCACAAAACGCTGGTGGCCTTATGCCAGCGCAACTGCTGGGTAAAGCGCAACGGCCTCGCGTTTATGGATGATCCTTGTTTAGAATTAGACAGCCCCTATACGTTCTGCGAGTATGAGGACATTGCCATGTTGAAGTTATTTTTTGAGCATGGGAACTGGAGCATACGGCAGGGTGTGGTATATAAGGACTTGTTCTTCTGCAATCAGGTGAACGGCGGCGACGAATGGTGGACGTGCCGGTACGACCATGAGGCCGGGGCCTACTTCCCCTTTGAAAGTGTGACCTTTGGAGAGTTAATCCGCCGGGGCGAATTTGAAACCCTGCTGGCGGATATGCTGGCGGCTACCGTGGAGCAATGCAAACATCTGGATTATGCGGGAAGGAGTAAAGAGCATGAATGATTTATTTTCAAGGTGGCTGGTTTCCGGTGACGCTGGCCCCTGGTGCTTTCAGGATAAGGGATACAATTATATTCTGATCCGGGTGGAGAAAAACGCAGACTTTGAATATCTGTTCTGTCAGCGGCAGTATAACAAAGAGGGCCTTGTACGGAATAGCACCTTCAAATATGCCGGAATCTACTGCCGGAAGGACGGCCTGCTTTATGACGCAGAGTATGACCTTACCAGCATGGAGGAGAACCCGGAGCCTTTGAAAGCACGTTCTGCCAAGGCGCTCCGGGAGCGGCTAAAGGCGGCTGTCCGGGAAAAGGTGGAGGCGGCTATCGGCAATGACCGGAAGAACCTGCAAATCACGGAGCTTACGGACGGCAGGCTTTTGAACCAACTGGAATATACCCTCAAATACAGTGCAGCGGAAGCCGCCCGTAAGCACTATCTGGATACAGTGGATTTTGAGCTGCCGGTATTTTCCTGCCGCTATGACCCGGATCAATGGAAGGAGGATTCGCTTCTTTCCTATATCGCCGACCCGGAGGGCTATGCAGGCCAGCAGGCAGAGAGCTATATCGCGGAAAATCAGGAAAGTATGCTGTACGATTTTCTGTATAATGATGCGGTTTTGAAGGAATATCAGGCTATTCTGGCGGATACTGAAAACCCGGTGCATCTCATTAAGAAAATCGCGGCGGCAATGGCGACGACCTCGGCAAAGACGGTCAATGTCACCATACGCAAAAACGAAACGGAGTTTACCTTCAAAACGGAGGCTTTCTCCCTGCGCGGGGATTGCGGCAGTCACTATAATTCATGGAGTATTGTAGCGGCGGATCGCCGGAAATTTGAACAGCTCTTTGGGCGGAGTGCAGATTATACGCCGGGGGAAATCCTCCGCATTACTTACGCCAGAAATGTATTGTATGAAGCCGGTAAATAGGCCCGGCCAGTAAAAACTTAAAAATTATCTTTAAGGGACTTCCTTTCGGGGAGGTTCCTTTTTTGATGGCAATTTACAGGAAGGAGGCGTTTGCCATTGCGAAAATTAAAGACCTACCAGCCCACCCGTTTCATGGCCGACGGCTCCCGCTATAACGAGGAGCTGGCGGAACTGGCAGTTGCCTTTATCGGCTGTCTGAAACATACCAAGGGTGAGTGGTACGGGCAGAATTTTGACCTGATCGACTGGCAGGAGCAGATCATCCGCGACCTGTTCGGTATTGTGAAGCCTAACGGATACCGCCAGTTTAATACCGCTTATGTGGAGATTGCCAAGAAGCAGGGAAAATCGGAGCTGGCCGCTGCGGTGGCACTGCTCCTTACCTGCGGGGACATGGAATACGGCGGCGAGGTCTACGGGTGTGCTTCTGACCGGCAGCAGGCGTCGATTGTCTTTGACGTGGCCTGCGGCATGGTGGAGCAATGCCCGGCGCTGAAATCCCGCATTAAGCCGGTGCTGTCCCAAAAGCGGCTGATCTATAAGCCGTTGGGGAGCTTCTATCAGGTGTTATCGGCAGAAGCCTATACCAAGCACGGCCTGAACGTCCATGCGGTTGTGTTCGACGAGCTTCATGCGCAGCCCAATCGCCAGCTTTATGATGTTATGACCCATGGCTCCGGCGACGCAAGGAAGCAGCCCTTGTATTTTCTCATTACTACGGCGGGCAATGATACCAACTCGATCTGCTATGAGGTACACCAGAAAGCGCGGGATATTCTGGATGGACGGAAGATTGACCCGACTTTCTATCCGGTGATCTACGGCGCAGACGAGGCAGACGACTGGACTTCCCATGAAGTGTGGGCCAAGGCTAACCCGTCCCTCGGTATCACGGTGGATGTGGAAAAGCTGGAAGCGGCCTGTGAGAGTGCGAGGCAGAACCCCGCCGAGGAAAACCTGTTCCGGCAGCTTCGTTTGTGCCAGTGGGTAAAGCAGGCCGTCCGGTGGATGCCTATGGAAAAGTGGGATAAATGCGCCTTTGCGGTCAATGCGGAGGCTCTGCGGGGCCGGAGGTGTTATGGCGGCCTCGACCTTTCCTCCACAACGGATATAACGGCCTTTGTGCTGGTATTCCCGCCGGAGGATTCGGACGACAAGTACGCTATTCTTCCGTTTTTCTGGATACCGGAGGATAATATGGAGCTTCGGGTGCGTCGTGATCACGTTCCCTATGACGTGTGGGAGAAGCAGGGGTATCTCAAAACCACCGAGGGGAATGTGGTGCATTATGGCTTTATCGAATCCTTCATTGAGGAGCTTGGTACAAAGTACAACATTCTGGAAATCGCGTTTGACCGCTGGGGCGCGGCGCAGATGGTGCAGAACTTGGAGGGCCTTGGCTTTACAGTGGTTCCCTTCGGGCAGGGCTTTAAGGATATGTCGCCGCCCACAAAGGAGCTTATGCGCCTAACGCTGGATGAACAGCTCGCCCATGGCGGCCACCCGGTACTGCGCTGGATGATGGACAACATTCATGTGCGCACTGATCCGGCGGGCAATTTGAAGCCGGATAAAGAGAAATCCACGGAGAAGATCGACGGCGCGGTGGCGGCCATTATGGCCCTTGACCGGGCTGTCCGGGGTGGCGGTATGACCGGCGCTTCCATTTACGATGAAAGGGGGCTTTTGCTGATATGAATATTTTTACACGGATGTTTTCAGCGCGGGATAAACCGGAGGATATGCGCCGGGCGAAGGACGCGCTGGGAGGCAGCCGCTTTTCCTTTTTCTTTGGCAGCTCTACCAGCGGAAAGCCGGTGAATGAGCGGACGGCCATGCAGATGACCGCAGTATATTCCTGCGTCCGTATCCTTTCCGAAGCGGTGGCGGGGCTTCCCCTCCATGTGTACCACTACGGGGAGAACGGCAATAAAGAAAAGGCGCTCACTCATCCGCTATACCATCTGCTCCATGATGAACCGAACCCGGAAATGACCTCGTTCAATTTCCGGGAAACGCTGATGGGACACCTGCTGCTATATGGCAATGCTTACGCGCAGATTATCCGAAACGGCAAGGGCGAGGTCATTGGCCTGTATCCCTTGATGCCTTCCAAAATGACGGTTGACCGGGACAGCAAGGGGCAGCTCTATTACCTCTATACGCGCGGCTCTGACGATTCCCCGGTGGACAGCGAAAACGGGCAGATATATCTGCCTCCGGATCAAGTGCTTCATATCCCCGGCCTTGGCTATGACGGGATTGTTGGATATTCACCGCTCGCTATGGCGAAAAATGCCGTGGGGCTGGCGATTGCCACGGAGGAATATGGGGCGAAGTTTTTCGCCAACGACGCGGCTCCGGGCGGTGTGCTGGAACATCCCGGCGTACTGAAAAACCCGGATAAGGTGCGGGAGAGCTGGAACAAGCTGTTCCGTGGCAGCGCAAATTCCCACCAGATCGCGGTATTGGAGGAGGGCCTCAAATATCAGCCCATTGGAATTTCACCGGAGCAGGCACAATTCCTCGAAACGAGGAAATTCCAGATCAACGAGATTGCCCGTATTTTCCGGGTGCCGCCCCACATGATCGGGGATTTGGAGAAATCCAGCTTTTCCAACATTGAGCAGCAATCGCTTGAATTTGTCAAGTATACCTTGGAGCCGTGGCTTATGCGCTGGGAACAGAGCATGGCGCGGCGTTTGTTTTCGGACAGCGAGAAGAAGGAGTATTTTATCCGCTTCAATGTGGAGGGGCTTCTGCGCGGGGATTATGAAAGCCGCATGAACGGTTATGCGGTGGCCCGGCAGAATGGCTGGATGAGCGCCAACGATATAAGGGAACTGGAAAACCTTGACCGTATCCCGGCGGAGCTTGGCGGCGACCTGTATCTGGTAAACGGCTCCATGACAAAGCTGACGGAGGCCGGGGCCTTTGCAAAGACAGCGCAGGAAAATAAAGAAGAAACGGAGGAAAGCAAGTGAACAAATTCTGGAACTGGGTGCGGAACTCGGACGAGAGCCGCACCCTTTATCTCAACGGCACCATTGCCGAGGAAAGCTGGTTTGACGATGATGTAACGCCAGCGGCCTTTAAGGCGGAGCTGTTTTCCGGGGAGGGCGATATTACCGTCTGGATCAATTCGCCGGGCGGCGACTGTATCGCGGCTTCTCAGATTTACAGTATGCTCATGGACTACCGGGGCGCGGTAACGGTGAAGATCGACGGCATTGCCGCCAGCGCGGCCAGCGTGATCGCCATGGCCGGAACCACTGTCCTCATGGCACCCACAGCCTTAATGATGGTGCATAACCCGCTGACTGTGGCAATCGGCGATTCGGAGGAAATGAAGAAAGCGATTGCCATGCTGGATGAAGTAAAGGAGTCAATCATCAATGCCTATGAAATCAAAACGGGGCTGTCGAGGGCGCGGCTCTCACACCTCATGGACGCGGAAACATGGCTGTCCGCACACAAAGCCGTGGAACTCGGCTTTGCCAACGACCTGCTATTTGCCGCGCAGGAAGATACCGCGCCCAAACCGGCGAGCTTCGCATTCTCGCGCCGGGCGGTAACGAACAGCCTGCTGAACAAATTGCCGCATAAGCAAACAGAACAGAAACAACCTGCCGAGCCGCTGTATCAGCGGCTTAATTTATTGAAATTTTAAGGAGGATTCTACTATGAACAAGATTTTGGAACTGAGGGAGAAACGGGCGAAGGCGTGGGAGGCCGCGAAGGCTTTTCTGGATTCCAAGCGCGGGGCCGACGGCCTTTTGTCCGCCGAGGATGTGGCGACCTATGACAAGATGGAGGCCGACGTTGTAAATCTGGGAAAGGAGATTGACCGGCTGGAACGCCAGCAGGCATTGGACGTGGAACTTTCCAAGCCCGTCAATACGCCGATCACCGGAAAGCCTGCCGCTCCTTCCGGAGAGGAGAAAGCGGGCCGTGCTTCTGCGGAATACCGGAAGTCCTTCTGGAACGCTATGAGGAGCAAAATGCCCGGACATGAGATTTTGAACGCCCTGCAGATCGGGACGGATTCCGAGGGCGGCTATCTGGTGCCGGATGAATTTGAGCGCACCTTAGTGGAGGCGTTGGAGGAGCAGAACATTTTCCGTACTCTGGCTCATGTGATCCAGACCAGCTCCGGCGACCGGAAGATCCCGGTGGTGGCTTCCAAGGGGACGGCCTCTTGGGTAGACGAGGAGGGCGCGATCCCGGAGAGCGACGACAGCTTTTCTCAGGTATCCATTGGGGCTTACAAGCTCGGCACTATGATTAAGGTTTCCGAGGAGCTGATTAACGACAGCGTGTTTGACCTCGAAGCCTACATTTCCCGTGAATTTGCCCGCCGGATCGGGAACAAGGAGGAGGAAGCCTTCTTTACCGGGGATGGCACCGGCAAGCCGCTGGGTGTGCTGGCGGCAACAGGCGGCGCAGAGATTGGCGTTACCGCTGCGGCGGCTGCGGCATTTACGGCGGATGAAATCTTTGACCTGTTCTATTCCTTGAAAGCGCCTTACCGGAAAAGCGCGGTGTTCCTTATGAACGACGCTTCGGTAAAGGCCCTTAGAAAGCTCAAAGACAGCAATGGCCAGTATCTGTGGCAGCCTTCCCTTACCGCCGCGACCCCGGATACCCTCATGGGCCGCCCAGTCTATACTTCTGCTTTCATGCCTGCGCTGGAAGCCGGTGCAAAGTCTGTCCTGTTTGGCGACCTTTCCTATTATTGGGTGGCCGACAGGCAGGGCCGCTCTTTCCGCCGCCTTGGCGAGTTGTTTGCCCCGACCGGGCAGGTGGGCTTCCTTGCGACCCAGCGCGTGGATGGCAGGCTGATTCTGCCGGAGGCGGTGAAGGTGCTGCAGCAGAAAAGCACTTCCGCAACGTAAGGAATGAGGTGGCGGTATGGAGGAATTACTGAAAAAAGTAAAAGCAAATCTGATTCTCTCCCATGACGAGGACGACACGCTGCTGCAAAGCTACATTACAGCCGCCGTTTCCTATGCGGAGAGCTACCAGCATATCCCCACGGGCCATTATGCCGACAATCCCATGCCGCCCACCACCGAGCAGGCCGTTATCATGCTGTCGTCCCATTTCTACGAAAGCCGGGACGGCAGCACAGGCGGCTTCTTTGGTGATTTTGTTGGCGCAAGTGAGCAGGTATGGAATACGGTGAACCGATTGTTACAGCTTGACCGGGATTGGAGGGTGTAGCCTATGAGTTTTGGAAAAATGCGCACGCCCATCCAGATACTTTTAAGGGAGAATGTAAAGGACAGCGAGGGCTTTTCTGCGCCAAGGGATACCGTGCTGGCTTCGGTTCGGGCCTACCATGAGGCCCGGCATGGGAGCGAACGCTGGGCCAACCGGGCGGCCTTTTCGGAGGCAACCGACCTGTTCCGGTTCCGTATCATTCCCGGCCTGCAGATCACAACAAAGCTGTTTCTGCTCTGCGAAGGCTGCCGGTATGACATTACCAGCGTGGAGGATGTAAAGGGGCGCGGGATGTATGTGGAGATTTTAGCGAAAAAGGTGGTGGCGGCGAATGGCTAAAGTACAGATCAAACTGCCGGAGGATTTCCTGCTTCGGCTCTCCCGGCTGGGGGATAAGACCGACGAGATTATTCCCAAGGTATTAGAAGCGGGCGGCGAGGTCGTGGAGGAAAAAGTGCGGGCGAATTTGAAGGCGGTCATTGGCCGCGATACCAAAGAGCAATCCCGCTCTACCGGCGCGTTGCTTTCGGCCCTTGGTGTTTCCCCGGCAAAGATTGACCGGGACGGCGATTACAACGTGAAGGTTGGTTTTGCGGAACCGCGCTCGGACGGGCGCAGTAATGCCATGATTGCCAACGTCCTCGAATACGGGAAAAGCGGGCAGCCTGCAAAGCCGTTCCTCAAACCGGCGAAAACAGCGGCCCGTGCGCCCTGTATCGAGGCCATGAAAGCCGCCTTTGAGAAGGAGGTGGAAAAGCTGTGAGTCTGTTGGAAGATTTGAACGATACACTGGCCCCTTTGGGTATCCCCATAGAAACTGGCGTTTTTCAGGATACACCGCCAGAGGAATATCTGGTGGTTACTCCCCTGTCAGACAGTTTCGGCTATCACGCCGACAACCTGCCGCAGTATGAAGTGCAGGAGGCCCGGCTTTCCTTCTTCAAAAAGGGCAGCTATACCAAACAGAAAAATGCGATTGTCCGCGCCCTGCTGGCTGCGGACTTTTCTATTACTGACCGCCGGTATATCGTTCACGAGGACGACACCGGCTATCATCATTACGCCATAGATGTGGCGAAGCACTATGAAATGGAGGGTTAGATCATGGCAACGATTGGACTTGACAAGCTGTTTTACGCCCCGATTACCGAGGATGAAAACGGCGACGAAACTTACGGCCTGCCGGTCATGCTGGCAAAAGCTATGACCGCCGAGCTTTCGATTGAGCTGAACGAGGCGACTTTATATGCCGACGATGGCGCGGCGGAGATTGTAAAGGAATTTAAGAGCGGCACCCTGTCCCTTGGCGTGGACGATATTGGCGTGACCTCTGCCGAAGCCCTGACCGGGGCGAGGGCGGATAAAAACGGCGTCCTTATTTCCGCCAGTGAAAATGACGGTGCGCCGGTGGCGGTGGGCTTCCGCGCCCGGAAATCAAACGGGACATACCGCTATTTCTGGCTGTACCGGGTAAAATTTGCGGTTCCCGGAACGAACTTGCAGACCAAGGGGGATTCCATTACTTTCTCCACGCCTACCATTGAGGGCACAATCCTGCGCCGCAATAAGGTGGACGGGAGAAACGAGCATCCGTGGAAAGCGGAGGTCAACGAGGACGACAACGGCGTACAGGCCAGCACTATTTCCGGCTGGTATAAAGCGGTTTATGAGCCGGAATATGACGCGGCGGAAGGAGGCAATGAGTGATGGAGAATCAGGAACGGGCAGCAAATATCACGGTGGGTGGCGAGGAGTACCAGCTCCTTTTGACGACGCGGGCCACAAAGGAAATCGCAGGCCGCTATGGCGGTCTTGAAAACCTCGGCACGAAGCTGATGAAATCCGAGAATTTTGAGATGGCGCTGGATGAAATCATCTGGCTTATCGTGCTTTTGGCGAACCAGAGCATTTTGGTCTATAACCTGCGCCATAGGGAGGAGCCGAAGCCCCTACTTACGGCGGAGGAGGTGGAGCTTCTCACTTCCCCGTTGGAGCTTGCGACCTATAAGGACGCGATCATGGAGGCCATGTACCGGGGAACCAAGCGCCATATTGAGAGTGAGGCAGACCCAAAAAACGTGCCGGTCGGGTAAGCGACGAGGAGTTGTTTATCCGGCTGATTTATTATGCAACGGTTCCACTCAGGCGCTCCGAGGAGGAGGCGTGGCTCATGCCCTTTGGCTATCTCATGGATTTATGGGAGTGCCATAAGCAGTTTACCGGCCTTGCAAAGCCGAAGCGGGAGCTGTTAATTGACGACATTATCCCTTACGGGATTTGAAGATAATTTTTAATTTTGCCGGGAAGGAGGTGCGTACTCATGGCAGACAATTTTGGCTTGAAAATCGGCGTCGAGGGCGAGAAGGAATTTAAGAAAGCCCTTTCGGAGATCAACCAGTCTTTTAAGGTCTTAGGTTCGGAAATGAAGCTGGTGGCCTCGCAGTTTGATAAGCAGGATAAATCCGTGGAGGCTCTTTCTGCGCGGAATACTGTCCTGAACAAAGAGATAGAAACGCAAAAACAGAAGATTGAAACCCTGCGGTCTGCCCTTGAAAATGCGGCCTCCTCCTTCGGCGAAAATGACAGGCGGACGCAGAGCTGGCAGATTCAACTCAACAATGCGGAAGCTGCTCTGAACAATATGGAGCGGGAGCTTTCCGAAAACGAAAAGGCCATTGATGAAATGTCGGACGGGATGGAGGACGCGGAGGATTCCACCGAGGATTTTTCCGACGAGCTGGACGACGCGGCGGATACGGCGGATGATGCCGGAGGCCGTTTTGAAAAGCTCGGCTCCATTGCAAAAGGGATCGGCGTCGTCCTTGCGGCTGCTGTGGTGGCTATTGGAGCCGCTGTTGCGGGCGCGGCAGGAAAGATCAACGATTGTGTGAACGTGTATGCGGAGTTTGAGGATTCCATGCTGCAGGTGGCCGCTACCATGGGGATCACGCAGGAGGAGATTGCAAACGGCAGCGACGCATACGAAAAGCTGACCAACGCGGCGAAGGAGGCCGGGGCTTCTACCCGGTACTCTGCCTCGGAAGCAGGCGAGGCGCTCAATTACCTTGCCCTTGCCGGATACGACGCAGACAAGGCGGTGGAAACGCTGCCAAAGGTCTTAAACCTTGCGGCGGCGGGCGGCATGGAGCTGGCTACTACCTCCGACCTTGTGACCGACGCCATGTCGGCCTTGCAGATGGAAACGGACGATCTGGATACATTCATAGACCAGATGGCAAAGACCTCGCAGAAATCCAACACCAGCGTCCAGCAGCTTGGCGAGGCTATTCTTGTGTGCGCCGGTACGGCTACCTCTACCGGGCAGGAGCTTACCACCTTAAATACTTCCCTCGGCGTATTGGCCGACAATGGTATCAAGGGCGCGGAGGGCGGAACTAAGCTCCGTAATGTCATGCTTTCCCTTTCCGCCCCGACGGATAAGGCGGCGGCGCAGCTTACTTCCCTTGGCGTTTCGGTCTATGACGCCGAGGGCAATATGCGCCAGCTTGACGAGATCATGGCGGATTTGAACGCCAGCCTTGGCGATTTGTCGCAGGACGAGCGCACCAACGCTATCAATAATATTTTCAATAAAACCGACCTAAACGCGGTCAATGCCCTGCTCGCATCCACAACGGGGCGGTTTGACGAGCTTTCGGCGCAGATCGACGACTGCGCTGGGGCCGCAGCGGATATGGCGGGGACAATGGAGGCCGGGCTTGCCGGTACGACCCGCTCCTTTGAATCCGCCATGGAAGGGATGCAGATTGAGGTCGGTTCTATCTTTGCGGACTTCAAGCAGACCTTAATGTCCGATTCGATTGAGGTGATCCGCAATTTCACCAACAACCTGCGGGAAGCAGGTGGAGATTGGGGGAAGATTGGCGAGGCAATCGGGCAGGCTCTTTCTGAAATCATTTTGATGGTCGGGAACTACCTGCCGCAGATCGTGGATATGGGGATGCAGATTGTTCAGACGCTCGGTTCTGCCCTCATGGATAATCTGGATGTTTTGGTAGAGGCCGCGACCTCTATTATTATGACCTTGCTGAACGGCGTGGTTTCTGCGCTCCCGGCACTTGTGGAAGCGGCGGCGCAGATTGTTGTTACCCTTGCCACGGGAATCGGCCAGTCCCTTCCCACACTGATCCCCGCCATTGTGCAGGCGATCACTACGATTGTCCAGACGCTGGCGGATAACCTGCCGTTGATATTGGAGGCGGCTTTACAGCTTGTTACCGGTCTGGCGCAGGGCCTTCTGGACGCAATCCCCGTTCTGGTAGCGGCGCTGCCTTCCATTATTACTGCGATTGTAGACTTTGTGATCGGCGCGATTCCACAGATTATCGACGCAGGGATACAGCTCTTAACTTCCCTTATTTCGGCTTTGCCGGAAATTATCACGGCCATTGTGGCGGCAATCCCGCAGATCATTGACGGGCTGGTAACGGCGGTGCTTGGGAGTATCCCGCAGATTATTGACGCAGGCGTGAAGCTGCTGATTTCCTTAATACAGAATTTGCCGCAGATCATTACGACGGTAGTGGCAGCCATTCCGCAGATTGTAACTTCCCTTGTTAATGCCATTGTCGGGAATATAGATAAAATCATTCTGGCAGGCGTCCAGCTTTTCGTGGCGCTGATTACGAACCTCCCGAAGATTATTGTGGAGATCGTAAAGGCGGTGCCGCAGATTATTGCGGCAATCGTGAAGGGCTTTGCAAGCGGCGCGTCGCAGATGGCGAGCATTGGACTGAACCTGATTAAAGGCATCTGGAACGGGATCGGTGACGCCTTGTCGTGGCTATGGGGAAAAGTCAGCGGATTCTGTTCCGACCTTATGGGAAAGATTAAGGGCTTTTTCGGTATCCATTCCCCGTCCACGGAAATGGCGTGGATTGGTGAAATGCTGGTGGAGGGCCTTGCCGGTTCCATTGAGGATAACAGCGGCGAGGCAATCAAAGCCGCAGAAGGGTTGAGCGAGGGAATCTCCGGCGTTATGGAAAATCTGGCAGAGGAAATGAAAACTTCAATCCCCACCGATTTCCATGTGGATGCCGACGCTTCCGTCCGCTCCGTAACGGATGGCATGACAGGCGTTGCCGGGGCGCAGGCCTCTGGCTTTGGCTCGCTCATTACCATTCAGCAGATGATTGTGCGCAGCGAGGACGATATACGGAAAATCTCGCAGGAGCTTTATAATCTCATGCAGGTCGGTTCCCGCGCACAGGGCCGCATTATCACAGCATAAAGGAGGGTGTGCTTATGGGCTTTTCCTACAACGGAATATCTTCTCAATCAATGAAAATACGGGCGCACCTGACCGGCTGGCAGGTGTCGCCTGCGCTCCGGAGCAATACGGAAACCGTCCCTGGTAAGGCGGGCCTCGCGGATTTCGGGACAGACAGCGGGGAGCGGTATGTGGATGTAAGCTGCAATGTCTACCCGCAAAAAACCTTCACTGATATGGTGGCGATTTTAGACCGGGTGGCCGCATGGCTCGACCCGACGGCGGGAACCAAGCAGCTTGTTCTGGATGATGTGCCGGATCGGTATTTTATGGCCCGGCTGTCGGATGCGGTGGACTGTGAACGGCTGCTTAGGGCGGCGGGGGCTTTTTCCCTGCGGTTCCTTTGTCCTGATCCTTATGCCTATGCGCTGGATGATGAAGCCTTTGTGCTTTCCGATTTGGGGACACATGAGGCCGTGAGGGAAACCGGGAACATGGATTCCGAGCCGGTCTATCTCCTGCGCGGGGCTATCCCTTCGGGGACTTCAAGTTATGTTTCAATTACCACAAATGGCGAGGAGCTTCGGATCACAGGGCCGTTATCTGCGGGTGAGATTTTGGTGATCGACACCGGAATGGTAACAGCCAAGGTGACGGACAGCGCGGGCAACACCATAAGGAACGGCCTGCCCTGCCTGCAGGAGCTTAATTTTCCCATACTCCGCCGGGGAATGAACGCGGTGGCGATACAGACGGTGGGCGGGGCTTCCTTTTCGGAGCTTCGGATACAGGCCAAGAGTAGATGGAGGTGAGGCTATGGCGGTAAAAAGCATATTGACAAAGCAGGAGGATTTCACAGGGGAATTTCCGGCGGATCATGCGGCCTCCGGCCTCTGGCGTTTCAATGAGGCTGCGCCGGACAGCAATAACCGCCTTGCAGATTCCTCCGGGCGGGGCCGGGATTTTACCGTCATAAATTGGAGCGGTACAAGCGCCAGTATGCGGCAGGGACAGAAGGGCCGATATTTCCGGCTGAATATCACTAACCCCACCAGCGAGAAAACCTATCTGCAGGCCGTCAATGACGGTTCGATTTTTGAGAATCTTGGAGCCTGCATTGCTGTAGGCGGCTGGATGAACCCCACTACTTACTCAGTGGGAAATACTTACTGCCCGATTTTCAACACAAGGCAGGGGCCGGGTCAGCCGATTTTTTACCTGTCGCTGATTCGGGGGAAGCCGAGACTTATGCTCTACAATGCCTCCGGCTCCCTGATACTGGACGAATCGGTAACGCCGCCTTTTTCTCTGGTAAATAATGGCTGGTATTTTATCGCGGCACTTATAGAGCCGGATCATAAGCGGGCGGCCTATGTGATAGGTGACAGAGGCACCGGGCAGGTTTGGGCTTCCGATCCGCTTACATGGACGGGAGAGCTGAACCGCGCCTGCGTGGCCGACCTTATCATGGGGATGCACGCAAATCAATATTACTATGCGGGCGGCTTTGACGACTGGTTTCTGGATACGGATTCAGCCCTTACAGCGGATGATTTGGTGGAATATTTCAAAGCCTCTCTTTCGGCCAACGGCGGGGATATGGAGGAAGATGTGGACGCCATATCGGAGCCGGGCAGCGTTACCCTGCGGAAAGGCTCCGGCGGGAATTATCCAGCCAGCGGCCAGCTCATTACCGGAGCTGTATCCTGTGCTTTATCCGGGACGGGACGGGTATCCGTCGCCAGTGAATATACAGCAGGCACGACGGCTATTGATCTGATTGAAACTTCAACCTCCGACGATTTGGAGGAATGGTCTGGCTGGCAGGCAGTAGGAGCCAGCGGTGAGCTGCAGTCCCCGAACCGGCAGTATATCCGGTTCCGCATTACCCTGACAACAAGTGATCCGGCCCGGACGCCAAAGGTGCAGGAAATCCAGCTCCACGATATTCCCAAGGCTCCCTATGAAAAGCTGGGCTTTGCCCGGCCTGTGGTCTTGGATAAAAACGGCGCATGGGAGGCGGTATTGGAGAACGCCTTTGATATTGTTGTCACCAGCGAGGTAAACGGCGCAGATACCATGGAATTTTATCTGCCTTTCCATGATCCCAAACGGGCCTCGCTGGATAATGAAAAACAGGTGCAGATTGTAAATGACGTGTACCGTATCCGAACCCTGACGGATACCAAGGACACAGACGGACGGATCGTGACGCAGGTATATGCGGAGGCCGCCTTTTATGACCTTTCCTTTTCCGAAGAAAAAGCGGAAACGGACTTCAATGCGGATACGGCGGAGGCTCCCATGCGACATGCCCTTTCCGGCACTGGCTGGGCGGTGGGGACGGTTACGGTATCCACAAAGAGGACGTGGACGTGCAGCGAGAAAAACGCCCTTTCCATCCTCCGGGCCACGCAGAATATCCACGGCGGGGATCTGATTTTTGACTGTGCAAACCGCCTCGTCCACCTGCTTACCTTTGGCGGGAAGGACAGCGGGGCGTTGTTCGCATATCGGAAAAACCTGAAATCCATTCAGCGGGTAGTGGATACCCGAAGCCTTGTCACCCGGCTCTACGCCTACGGCAAGGATGGAATGACCTTTGCTTCTATCAATAACGGGCGGGAATATGTGGAGGATTTTTCCTATACAAGCGAGGTTCGTATTTCCACGCTGGACTGCTCGAATTTCACAAACCCGTATCAAATGCTGGAATTTGCAGAGATGCGCCTTGCGCAGTATGCAAAGCCCCGGATTTCCTATGTCCTCTCGGCTATGGACTTGTCGGCTCTGACCGGCTATGAACATGAGGCGTGGGATTTGGGCGATATTGTGACGGTGGATGATAAGGATTTGAACCTTTCCGTAAAAACCCGCGTGGTGCGCCGCCAGTACAATCTGCAGGAGCCATGGAAAACCGTGCTGGAATTATCAACGACCCTGCGGGAGCTGGGGGATTCCTCGGCGCAATGGGATAAGGCAGCAGATATGCTGGCTTCTACGGATGTGATTGACCGGCAGGAGGTAAAAGACCTTGTACCATTCAACCACCTGCGAAATTCCCGCGCCGACAGCGGCATGAATTACTGGCTCAATTCCGGTTTTGAGGTGGACGTGGCAAACGGCGTTTCCGGTACGGCCTGCTTTAAGGCTGTGGGAGTATCCGGCATGACTAAGAGCCTTGCGCAGACGGTCTACCCGGCCAGCCGCAGCAGTTATACCTTTTCTGCGCAGATTGCCTCGGAGGATTTGAAAAAAGGGCCAAACGGACAGGTCGGGATTGAAGTTGTTTTTGAATATGAGGACGGTTCCACGGAAACGCGGTTCATTGACCTCTTTTAATATAGGAAGGAGCTGGCTATGGCTTTTTTTATGCAGATGGCCGCCGACCTATCCCCGAAGGGATATGAACGCCTGCGCTCCATTACCGTCCGGCTCTGCGTCACCGATTGTACCGGGACAGTATATGTTACGGATATGCTCCTGCAGGGCGGCTCCATTGCCACCGGCTGGGTGGGCCATGTGAGCGAGATACAATGGACGCAGGACGGTTAGGGGGCAGGCATGGCGGCAAAGTTTACACGGTTTTCAGAAACCCTTTTGACAAAAAAGGAGCAGCGGGTAGTGAGCGTTACCGTGAAGCCTTTGATTTCCGACTGTACCGGAACAATCTATTTCACCGACCTTATGGTACAGGAGGGCGACAGGCTGACCGGTTATGTGATCCATACGGAAACCCTGCTGGAAAAATACCGGGAGAGCGGGGCCATTATTCCGCCCCGGTTTTATAATGGCGTGGTGCGCTCGGCGGAAACGGTGGTGCTGTTTAATCTCGGCTCTACAACGGCAGGGCTGGACGCCCATATTTACCCGGTGCAGGATATGGCGGCGGGCAGTGTTTCCCTTGCACTTGGCGCGGGCGCACACAAAGCGGTATTTCCGCAGGCGGTACGGGCCGGGGATGATCTGGCTCTTTTGGCCTCCTCGCGGGAATGTCTGCAAAATGGGGAGCCTGCGGCCAAGCATGGATTTTTCCAGTACACTGCCGCCGGGGACAGCAAGCACCCGGTAACATTGGAGGCGCACAAGTCTGCAAGGCTCTATCTTGAATTTCAGGAAATGCAGGAAGGAGGCGATCTGCTGTGAGGGACTATCTGAAAGGCAAGCGGTGCATGGTGTGGAGCTTCATGGGAAACAGCCGGATGTATCAGGCTCTGCGGGATTATGGCGACAGGCTGGATACCGTGGGGATTTTTACCTTTGAGGTGGATGCCTCCGGGGCCATAACTGAAACTGGCACAAGTATTTCCACTATGCTACCTTATATCAATAAGTGGCCCCATATCGAGTGGCTGCTGACCATTATGAACCACGGCACCGCCAGCATTTTTACAGCCCTTCGCAACAATACGGGCGGGGCGAAAGATAAGTTTTTATCGGAAATCGTGCGGATCATGGGGAAGTATCCATGGTGCGCCGGGGTAGACATTGATTTGGAGCGCGGCGGCGGATATGAAAACCGGTCGGCAGCAAACGCACTGTTCCGGGATATTTACAGGACGGTCAAAGCCTATAACCCCGCCAAGCTCGTTAATATCTGCCTGCCGGGCATGACCGGAGTGCAGGGCAGCGTCGGCGGGGAGAATTGGTGCGTATATGCCGACCTCGACGCATACTGCGACACAGCTTCTATCATGTCTTATGGGATGGCGTGGGCTGGCAGTGCGCCCGGCCCAGTATCGCCCCGGAGCTGGCTGGAAGGCATCTATAATTACGCGGCGCAGGCTATGAACCCGGAGAAGCTGTTCATGGGCCTGCCGGGCTATGGCTGGAACTGGCAGATATATGATACCCCGGAGAACCTTGGCAAGACCTACCGGGGAACTTCTAACACCTACTATGCCGCCAAGCTCTGGATGACCGGCGGCTACAATTTTACCGACGACAAGCCGCCCCAGCCTTTCATCCCTATCGTGGCATATTGGGATGATTACGACAAGGTGCCGTGGGCGCTCCCGCAGGTATACGACTACATGGAAGGACAGGACGCAGTAAGTTATGAATATCCGCTGCTGTCGGGAACCTATAACCGCAGGCATTATCTGACCGCCTACGGCAAGGAGCAGAAGGCTTCCTTTGGCACGGTCTATCTTGACCGGGGCGGCGGCACACCGGATTCCTATTCTGGTGTGGTATCCGTTTCTGATTATATGACGGTGCTTGGGGAAGGAAGCTCGGCGGTGTTCCGCTTTTCCATTGCCAGTGCAGGCAGCTATGATATAGCGGTGCGGCTTTGCTTTCCCTTTTGGGATAAGAACGCCCTGCGGGTAACGGTGGATGGAAGCGCTAAGACCTTCTCGGAGAGCCGCTTATGGTGGCCATATTGGCGGCGAACCTGCTGGCTTTCCTTTGGGCGCATGAACCTCTCGGCGGGGACGCATACCCTGACGATTAACGGCGGTGTTCCCGGCGTTCAGTTTTACGGCTTCCGGGTATGCAGCAGCTTTTCAGAGGCTCCCAGCGCCGGGGAGGTGTCCTTTATGCTTTCGCCGAGGCAGTTTCTGGACGTGGATGGGAACCCGGCCACGCCGGATAAGGGCTTCAAGCTGACCTGTGAAATGCTGCGGCGCAAGCCTGATTCTGCCCTTGTATGGTATGAGGACTTCCGGGACGAAAATCCGCTGCCGGAGAGCTTCTGGACGACGCTTTCCGGGAAGTGGTCGGTATGGCGGGAGGGCTATTTTGAAAGCCGCCCCTATTCCCTGCTGGAAGGCTCCGGAAAGCTGGCGTGGAAATATGAGGGCTTTTCTGACCTGCATATCCGGGCGCGGGTGGGCTTTCCGCAAAATGGCGGCGGGCGGGCCGGGATATTCCTCGGAAATCTGTTCTGCTGCTTAAACTTCGATACCCAGCGGGTGGAGCTGTACCAAGGCTCCTCTCTCCTTGGAAGCTATGCAGCAGCCTTTTCCAAGACCCCGGCCAGCGCGATCCATAGCGCCCCGACATTATACACCATTGAGATGCGCAAGCGTGGGAACCGCGTCCGGGTATACTCCGGTTCCAGTTATACGCTGCGCTTTACGGCAACGGTGAGCGCCACCAGCGGCTATGCGGGGATACAGGCGGACAATGCCATTGTCTGCGACCTGCTGCGGGCCGGGGACGCTTGGGCCTATGAGCCGTATGAGTGCTTTATGGTGGAATACCCGGACGGACGGCGCACCAGCTTTGGCCGCGTTGCCCGCTCCGGCGTTTCATGGGACGAGGAATTTCAGGTGTTTATGGTAAATTCCGACGTGGAGGAAACGGCCACCCGGAGCGAGGATATTTCCCTTGATTATGACTTTTTTCATTCCCACACCATGGCGCTGGCCTGCGGCGGCGATTACCCGGTGAAGATTATCCCGCAGGACATCAATTTATGGACGGCCCGGCTGTTCCTTGGGGACGCGGACGGTTTTTCTATCCTGTATTATCAGGACGTGGATTCGCTGGTCTATTGGGCCAACGAGGCGGCTTACCGCTGGAAGTTGCGGGGAATTGCAATCTGGTCTTTGGGGCAGGAAGATATGCGGCTGTGGGAGGCTTTGCCGAAACAGATAACTTAATACCCGGAAATGAGGACGCCTTGTGCGTCCTTTTTCAATATCAAAATTTAAGGAGGATTTGGAACATGAAGAATGTATGGAACTGGATGCAGGTGGCTTTGGCCGCCATTGGTGGAGGGCTGGGCTGGTTCTTCGGGGAACTGGACGGCTTTTTCTATGCCCTGATCGCTTTTGTGGTGATTGACTATCTGACCGGCGTAATGTGCGCCGTTGTGGATAAGAGCTTATCCAGCGAGGTAGGATTTAAGGGCATTTTCCGAAAGGTGCTGATCTTCATTATGGTCGGTGTGGGCCATGTGATCGACAGCCAGATTATCGGCAGCGGGGACGCTCTGCGAACGGCGGTGATCTTCTTTTACATTTCCAACGAGGGCGTGAGCCTGCTGGAAAATTCCGCCCGCATGGGCCTGCCGATTCCGCAGAAATTGAAGGACGTTCTGGCGCAGCTCCATGATAAGGAGGATAGTACAAAATGAAATTGATCCAGTCTATTTTAACCCGGAATCCCTGCTATACGGCGGGGAGGAAAATTACAGTAAAAGGGCTTATGCTCCATTCTGTGGGCTGCCCGCAGCCGAAGGCGTCTGTCTTTATCAATAGCTGGAACAGTGCCAGCTATGACCGGGCCTGCGTCCACGCCTTTATCGACGGGAACGACGCGGCTATCCATCAGACGCTCCCTTGGAACCACCGGGGTTGGCATTGCGGCTCCGGCAGTAAAGGGAGCGGAAATGACACTCATATTGGCGTGGAAATGTGCGAGCCTGCCTGTATCAAATATACGGGCGGCTCGTCTTTTACTTGTTCTGATCTGGCGACGGCGCGGGCCGTGGCAAAACGGACGTATGAGGCGGCGGTGGAGCTGTTTGCCTATCTCTGTAAGGAGTACGGCCTGAACCCTACGGCGGACGGCGTGATCGTTAGCCACCGGGAGGGCCACAGCCGGGGGATTGCCTCCAACCATGGCGACCCGGAGCATTTATGGAGCCAGCTTAACATGGGCTACACCATGGACGGCTTCCGGCAGGCAGTAAAGGCGGCTATGGCAGGTTCCGGCAATGCGGAGGATACCGGCAGTTACACAAAGATTATGGGGACGGCCATTGCGACAAAAGAGCAGATGCAGGCTTATATCAAAGCGGCTAATCCTTCTGTGCCGCAGGCTGTCCTTGATATGATCCCGTTATACCTTTCCGAAGGCAAGGCCGAGGGTGTGCGCGGGGACATTGCCTTTGCGCAATCCTGTCTGGAAACCGGGAACTTCGGCTTTTCCGGTTCTGCCGTAACGCTCGACCAGAATAATTTCTGCGGTATGGGCGTCACGAGTAATGGCATGAAGGGCAATTCTTTTGACACGCCCCAGCTCGGTATCCGGGCGCAGGTGCAACACCTCAAAGCCTATGCCTCCACGGACGAGCTGGCAAACGCCTGTGTTGATCCGCGCTTTTCCTATGTAACGCGCGGCTGTGCGCCTTATGTGGAATGGCTGGGGATTCAGGAAAATCCGCAGGGCAAGGGCTGGGCCGCCGGTGCCGGATACGGGGCGAAAATCCTCGCCATTCTGGAAAAGATCGTCGGGGCCTCCGGCAATGCCGACAATCTGTACCGGGTAAGGAAATCGTGGGCCGACGCCGCTTCCCAGCTTGGCGCATTTGCAGTGTTGGAGAACGCCAAGGCGCTGACGGACAAAAATCCCGGCTATGCGGTCTTTAACAGCACCGGCCAGCAGGTCTACCCGACAACCTCCACCCAAAGCGGACTGTACCGGGTACGCAAGAGCTGGGCCGACGCCGCCTCCCAAAAGGGCGCGTTTGCCGTACTGGATAATGCCAAACGGTGCGCGGACGAAAACGCCGGATACTCGGTCTTTGACGAGAATGGCAAGGTGGTTTATACAGGTACGGCGGCAGCCACTACCTATACCGTCCAAAAGGATGATACTTTGTGGGGAATTGCCTCCCGTAAGCTGGGAAGCGGCCTCCGCTATACGGAAATCAAGAAATTGAACGGCCTGACCTCGGACGTGATCTATGCCGGGCAGGTTTTGAAAATCCCGGCTAAGTAAATTTGTGCGGCCCTTCGGGGCCGCTTTTTTCAAAGGAGGCGATAACACCATGACTGGCGCTGAAAAAGAAAAAATCCGTTTCTTCCGTATGGAGGGGCTCGGCTATGGCGCGATTGCCGCACGGCTGGGGCTTTCCGAAAATACGGTCAAGAGCTTCTGCCGCCGCAATCATTTAACGGGTGTAGCTGCTAAGGAGGCGGTTACGGCCTGCCGCCATTGCGGCCAGTCCCTTGCGGAATTACCAGGACGGAAAGGAAGAAAATTCTGCTCTGAAGCCTGCCGCCGGGCATGGTGGAAGACCCACCCGGAGCTTGTGGATAGAAAAGCATTTTATCTTATGACCTGCGCCCATTGCGGGGAGGAGTTTAAGAGCTATGGAAACCAAAAGAGGAAATATTGTTCCCATGCCTGTTATATCGCGGCGCGGTTCGGGGAAGGAGGCGGCCATGACAAAGGAACAGTTTGAACGGGAGAAAAAGTATCAGGCGGCCCTTGCCGTGGCCCGTTCCATGCTCCGGCAGGGTGTGATAAATGACGCTGATCTGGTACGCATTGAGGCCCGATTAAAAGAAAAATTTAAGCCGGTTTTAGGCGGCTTTTTATTTTGAAAAGCCTTTCTTTTTCGGGTGGCTTCCTATAACATCAGTGTCCTGAAAGGAGGGCGTAATATGCAACGCACAATTAAAAAAGTGAACATGGCGGCAGTACAGCAGGTTCCCAAGCAGAAGCGCGTGGCCGCTTATGCGCGGGTATCCTGCGGCAAGGATGCCATGCTCCACTCATTATCTGCGCAGGTAAGCTATTACAGCGCATTGATACAAAAAACGCCCGGCTGGGAATACGCTGGTGTGTATGCGGACGAAGCTCTGTCCGGCACAAAGGATACCCGTGGGCAATTTCAAAAGCTGCTGGCAGACTGCCGGGCCGGGGACATAGACCTGATTATCACCAAGTCAATTTCCCGTTTTGCCCGCAATACCGTCACGACCTTGCAGACTGTCCGGGAATTGCGGCTGATCGGCGTGGACGTGTATTTTGAAGAACAGAATATCCACACACTCGGCGAGGACGGGGAGTTTCTGCTTACCCTCCTCGCTGCTTATGCGGAGGAGGAGGCCCGCTCTGTATCCGAGAATATCCGCTGGCACGTTCAGTCCAATTTCCGGCAGGGGCTTGCGTGGAGCGTTGAGATGTATGGATACCGGCAGGAAAACAACAGGCTGGTGATTGTACCGGAGGAAGCGGAGCTTCTGCGCATGGCCGCCGCTATGTATCTGCAGGGGGCCAGACCGATTGAAATTGAGCGGGCCTTTGCCAAGGCCGGGGCCGTTGGGACGCGGGGCGCGGCGCTTACTGGTTATCATATCATAAAGTTGCTCTGCAATGAGAAAATTGCCGGGGACATGGTTTTACAGAAAACCTTCGTGGATGATCCGATTGCAAAGAATAACCGGAAGAATGACGGCGAGAGGCCACAATTTTATGTAGAGAACAGCCACGAGGCTATCCTTGACCGGGAAACCTATGAGAAGGTCTTGGCGGAATATGCGCGGCGGAAAGAGGAAGGCCCGCTTGGGAAGTATCCGTTTTCCCACCGTATTGTATGCGGGAAATGTGGCGCTCGGTATGTTCACCGCCTACGGGGCAAAGAGGTCTATGCGTGGCTCTGCTGTACCTATAACCGAAAGGGAAAGGCCCATTGTGACGCCAAGATTATACAGGAGCAGAAATTGGAGGCCATTGCCGCTGAGGTTTTGGGCCTGCCGGAGTTTGACGGTGATATTTTTCAGGAAAAGGTAAAGGAGATACAGGTGTGGGAGAACCGCATACTTGCCTTCATTTTCTATGACGGGCATATCATAGAGCGGCCATGGGAGAACGCAGACCGCCGCTATGGGAGGAGGTCAAAATCATGCCAGCAGTAGCAGCAAAAGTTACGGTCATTCCGGCCAAGAAAAACAGCATACCGCTAAGCCCTTCGGGTGCGCAGGTACAGAAGCTGCGGGTGGCGGCCTATGCCCGTGTATCCACAAACCTCGAAGAACAGATTACCAGCTATGAGGCGCAGGTGGATTATTACACCCGATATATCCAGTCAAAGGAAGATTGGGAGTTTGTTGATATGTATACGGACGAGGGCATTTCCGCAACGAATACCAAAAAGCGCGAAGGCTTTAACCGCATGGTGGCGGACGCTCTGGCCGGGAAGATTGACCTTATCATTACAAAATCAATCAGCCGCTTTGCCCGTAATACGGTGGATACCTTAACCACAGTACGGAAGCTCAAAGAAAAAGGGATTGAGGTTTTCTTTGAGAAAGAGAATATCCGAACCCTTGACGGAAAAGGCGAGCTGCTTATCACCATTATGTCCTCGCTGGCGCAGGAAGAAAGCCGCTCCATCTCAGAGAATGTGACATGGGGCCAGCGTAAGCGGTTTGCGGATGGCAAGGTAAGTATTCCATACGGTCGGTTTCTCGGATACCGAAAAGGCGCAGACAATCTGCCGGAAATCGTCGAGGAGGAGGCCACTACTATAAGGCTCATTTACCGCCTGTTCCTCTATGGCAAATCACCCTCGGCCATAGCGGCATATCTGACCGACGAAGGTATCATTACGCCGGGAGGGAAGAAAATCTGGCGGAGCAAGGTAGTGGAAAGTATTCTCACCAACGAGAAATACAAAGGGGACGCGCTTCTGCAGAAGAAATTCACTGTGGATTTTCTCACTAAGAAAAGCAAGGTCAACGAGGGCGAAGTGCCGCAGTATTATGTAGAGAACAGCCACCCGGCCATTATCGAGCCGGAGAAATTTGACCTTGTGCAGTATGAATTGAAGCGCCGCAAGGAAGACGGCAGGTTTACGAGCTGCCTGCATCCCTTTTCCGGGAAACTGACCTGCGGCGAGTGCGGCGGCATTTACGGCAGTAAGGTATGGCACTCGAACACCCCGCACCGCGCTCTGGTATGGCAGTGCAACGAGAAGCACCGGGGCCAGCATTGCAAAACGCCCCATCTTACCGAGGCAGAAATCAAAACCGCTTTTCTGGCCGCTTTCAATCAGATACTTGGCAGTCGGGCGGAAATCATAGAGGCATATCAGGAAGTCATGGAGGCTTTGACCGATACTCGCGATCTTGATACCGAGCAGGAGCAGCTTGAAAATGAAAGCGAGGTTGCTATGGGCCTGATCCGTAAGATTATTGCGGACAATGCGCAGAAGGCTATGGATCAGGGGGAATATGAGCGGAAGTATACCGGATACTGCGACAGGTACGAGGCGGCAAGAAAGCGGCTGGCAGAAATAGGCGAGCTTCGTTTGGAGCGCAACGCCAAGCGCACGAAAATTGCCATGTTCCTCGAAAGGCTGGAAAGCAGCGCCGAGCTGGTAACAGAATTTGACGAGGAACTTTGGTATTCCACAGTGGATTTTGTGACGGTATATGAGGATATGCGGCTGGTGTTTACCTTCCGCGACGGACAAGAGGTTGAGATACCCGCTGAAATATGGAAAGCTGCATAATGAAAAAGTCGCCCGCAGGTTTTGGCCTGCGGGCTTTCGTCGTTTTACATGGTATCTATGAGGGCAAGTAGCAGATTTTTCTGCTCCTCGGTCAAGGTACTCCATTTTGAGAACAGTACGCTCTGTTCTTCGGTTAATTGCGCCGGATCATTCCCCTCGGAGAAGAATTGCGATAAAGTTATACCAAACGCCCTGCATACCGCCTCCAAGGTCGGAAGCGTCGGCGCATTATTTCTGTTAAACATATTTGTGACTGTGGAATGGGAGAGATTGGCTTCCTTTGCCAGCCGGTAATCTGTCCAGCCGCGCTCCTCCATCAGTTGCTTTATGCGTTTTTGTGTATTCATATATCCACCTGCCCATCTGTATCTATTCTAAGGCCCAAAATGGTGATATAATAGTCACAATCGGTAGACATATCATTTCCCACAAAGGGCATACTGATAGCATAGCAGCAGGCGGGGATACTATTCATATAATCAGGAGGCACCAACATGGAAGAACACTTATTTGAAAGACTGGCCCGTGAGAGGAATATCACGGTTGAAGAAATGCGGGCAATTATCTCGGCCCGCATTAAAAAAGGTATGAATGATCCAGACCCGGAGAAGCGGGCGCAATGGGAGAAGATACCATGCGCCGGGGAAATTCCAACGCCAGAGGAATGGCTGAAATATGCGGTTGAAACCTTGGAGGCAGAGGGACGCGGCGATCTGCTCCGCTGGTATCCGAACCTTTAAGGGGTGTGCATTTTCGAGGCATAAAGGCACAGTATATTGATAAAAAAGAAGAAAGCAGCGGATATGCACACCTTACCTTGTGCTTATCCGCTGCTTTTGTATCCGCTGATATTGTATTAAAAGTTGTCCCCTGATATGTTGTAAATCGGTTTGTGAAACAATATAATTTTACTGGGAAGAAGACGGGGCTGTTTGTGACTTCTCATAAGGCTGGCGTTGAGAAAGCAGAAGCTGCTTTGCAATCACTTTGCCCGAAAGCAAACTGGAAAAAAGGATTCTTAGCCAATGGCAAATCTGTGGCTGAATTAAAGAAGTGGACAGAAGGCATAGGGTGCTAAAGCTCCCATAGAGGAATCCCGCATCTGAATAAGATTTCTGGCATTCTATGCAGAGCATAAAGATAATTGGTTGGAGTAAAGATTTTCTAAAGACAGATAGGTTTAAGTGACCTATTTGCCTTTTGTTTTTTAGCAAATACTGATTTATCTTATACTTCATATTCTATAAATAATTTTGAGTTATGACTCCAAGCTAATTTTTGATTTATTTCAGCCTATTATAACATCTATCCACAACTTTTTCTATTCGCTTTCAGCTTCTTCACCGATGCATTTGCTATCTTGAATATCAGTTCATCAATGCAGTCGGTATATCTGCCTTGCTGAATGAGTTCATTTTTCAATTCCACAAGGCTAAGTACTGCAATTTTTCGTTCCTGGCTATCTAAATATAAATGATACTTTGAGTTCTTCATGCTCTCTACCGCCTTATAAATCCATTGTATATGGAAGAGAATAGAAGTTCAAATATGCGGAATGAAAAATTATTTATACCTAATAAATCAAGTGATTGGACAAGCAACAATCGCCTTTCAAATTAGCAAGCTAATTTGTGCCAAAATACTTTAGTTCAAATTCTCTCGGAAAACAAGAAACGCCAGAAACGTTGATTTTACAATGTTTCTGGCGGAGTTTTTGGCGTCGCTAAGAGGATTTGAACCTCCGGCCTACCGCTTAGGAGGCGGTCGCTCTATCCAGCTGAGCTATAGCGACAGTTAGAAAATCTATATTTTATTTTACTTATTACCATTTCCCTTTTTTCCTAAGGGGATTGCTTCTACGTAACCTTAGGAGGCGAGTGCTCTATCCAGCTGAGCTACGAGAACAGAAAAATCTCACTAAATAATTTTACCAAAATGCAAGCAAAAAGTCAAATCTTACTTACAAAGAAATCCAAAGAGTTCTTGTGGCCGCCGCATTTAGCACTGAAAAATGCAGCGGCCACAAGATTTATTTAATCTCTGCTGTCTCTATAATAAATTTAACATTTCCATCCATCTGATCCGAGATTCCAGAGAATGACTGATACCTATCTCCTTCCTCCATCACTGCATCAATACGATCTTTTAAAGTCTGAATATCCCCATCAAACACATCTGATAGTTTCTGAATACCAGTCTCGTCAAACTCTTTCATTCCATCCGCCAAGTCCCTGGAGCCGTCAGCCAGCTGTTTGACACCGGAGGTCAGCTGTTCACTTCCATCCTTCAGTCTGCTTCCTCCATTCTGCAGGGTATTTGTACCAGAGGCCAAAGCCTGCGCACCATTGATAAGGACACTGTTATTGCCTGTCAGTTCTTTTACACCACCGATCAGATCGCCCGATCCTGCAAGCAGATCCGATGCCCCCTTAGTAAGCTCCCCATTGTGGGAAGAAAGCTCATCTGCCCCGGATTTCAGCCTGTCGATGCCCATCCCCAATGAGCCTGCGGATGCATTCAGGGTATTGCTTCCCTCTGCAACCTGATCCATTACATTCTTCATGGTCTTACTGCCCTCAACAACAGATTCTATACCGGAGTGAACACTTGCCGCACCCTGATAGAGATCACTGTTTTCCCCGGTTGCCTCAACCAGCTGATGAATATAGCCCTTCAGGGTATCCAGATCCGAAGTACCCGAAGCACCTCCTGCTGCACTCTGAAGCTGTGCTAACAGGTTCGTTTGCGTATCTACATTCTCCTGCAGCCTTTGAATACAGTCTTCTAATTGTCCGTAATAAGCTTGGAAGGTATCGCCTAAACCGGCCCTGTCCGCCAGTCCTTTATAATTGCCTGCCACATCCTGTACACCCCTAAGTGTACCTAAAACAGCACTGTCGTTCGTTAAAGAGGTCTTAACACCAGACACAACAGAACTCAGCAATGTCTGCACATCTGCAGCCGAAGCGCCGGAATCCAGAACAGATTCAATAGCTTTCAGTGTACTGTTTACCGTTCCAATGCCCTCTGCAACGGAAGAGCTTCCCTGCAGTAAAGCCTGGGTTTTCTGCTCATCTGTCAGAGAGTCCAGACCAGCCTTTACCCCCTGGATCCCCTGATTCAGATTACTCACAGCTCCCGGCAGTTCCTTTGTTCCGGCGGCCAGTTCTTCTACTCCCGAGGCAAGACTTTCCTCCCCTGCCGTATAAGTCCGGATTCCTTCTGCAAGCTGGGATGCCCCTGCCGTATAGGCGGTTACCCCGCCTGCAAGCGCTGCTGCCCCTGCCGTATACTCTTCAACTCCGGAAGCAAGCACTCCTGCTCCATCATGAAGTTCCCCAATTCCGCTGTTTAAAGAATGGATCCCATCTCCGAACTCTCCGGTCTTATCCTGCAGAGTGGAAATACCATCCTTAAGCGTCCCGGAACCATCTACCAGCCGGTTAGACGCATCTGACAGTTCTTTCATAGAATCCTGTAACTCTTCAAAACTGTCAATATCATCAAATCCTAGTTCTCCAAGCATATCAGAGGATGCTAAGGTAAGGGTGGGACCCATCGTAAAATCAGTGACATCTGCTGTTATAGTCAGAGATTCCGGAATCTCAAAATCTATATCTTCTTTGTCCGGTTCCTTTAGGTCCAGACTTTGCTTTAAGCCTGGAAAAGCAACTCCAATGACAATATCTCTGCTTGCATCAGAAATTACTTTTCCATGATCTATCTGAACGTTAGTAAAATTATCTGTGGGAAGAAACATACCCGTAACCATCACAAAAGGCGTATAAATATCCGTATCCTTATCCTTTATTTTTACAGTATTCCTGGCGTGATTCGTATACTGAATATTCATCTCCAGATTTCCGGACTTTCCGGCAAGATCTTTTTCATTTACTTCTTTTCCATTTAATTTGTAAGTTATTTTAACACTTACAGGAAGAGACTTCTTTGTTTTACCCTGATAATAGATATCCGTTCCCTTTGTCTTCCAGATTAATTTCTGTCCTTCTTTTTGGAACTTTTCGTCACCCTTCACATTTTTGATATCTGTCAGCTCAGACTGATCCTCCAGTTCATTTACTGTTCCTGCATTTTTCATCCAGTCAGAGACAATAATCTCTTCAACATTTCCCTCAGCATCAGCAGTAACATATACAGACTCATCTTTTAAGAGTGTTCCGCTTGGGGCAGGTGCACTCTTATTCGCTACCTGCTCCGTTATACTTCTCAGCTCCTCGGCTTCCTTGGAAGCCTCTTCCTTCTCAGCGGCATCCGCTTTCTGGCTGTCTGCAAACAGATACGTGCATCCAACTACTGCTATCATACCCGCAGCAGTTACTGCAGCGGCCTTTTTTCTCCATCCTTTTTTCATAACAATCCCTCCCACTTATTGAACGAAACTTTCATTTGTTTTTACCTTATGTTTTTTCGGAACAAATCCAATAGAAGTCCTGCAAATTACAGGATCCAGGATCATAAACATAGCCGGAAGTACAAAAAGTACCACAACTGTACTTATAATTGCCCCCCGAGACAGCAGTGTACAGATGGAACTAATCATATCTATCTTAGAATACAGTCCGACTCCAAAGGTAGCTGCAAAAAAGCTGCATCCGCTGATTAAGATAGACTTCATGGAGGTCTTATGAGCTATAGAAATAGCCTCTTTCTTAGACCTGCCAAGCCCACGTTCCTTCTGGTAACGGCTGGTCATCAAAATAGCATAATCTACAGTAGCCCCCAGCTGAATCGTTCCAATTACAATGCTGGCAACAAAAGGAAGCGTAATTCCGCTGTAATAGGGAATAGCCATATTCACACAGATAGCAAATTCAATAACTGCAACCAGAATTACCGGCAAAGAAATTGATTTAAATACCAGCAGAATAATTAGAAAAATAGCTGCAACCGAAGCAATATTAACATTTTTCAAGTCCACATCCGTAACATCAGCCAAATCCTTTGTAAGCGGTGCTTCACCGATTACCATAGATTGCGGACTATAATTCTTAACTATCTTATCAATTTGGGCAATCTGGTTATTTACCTCATCCGTTGCCGCCTTATAGTCAGAACAAACAAACGCCACTTCGTATTCATCGCTCTGAAGCATCTCCTTAACATCCTCCGGTATGATAGAAGATGGAATTCCCGGCCCTATGAGAGAATCCATCCCGATCTCCCATTTAACACCGTCAACCTTATCAATGGCTTCCAGCATCTCCCTCTTTTCTTTGGCCTCCATCCCATTCTTCATAAGTACCATATGGACCGTATTCATATGAAAATCGTCTTCCAGCTTGCTGTTAGCAACTGCACTGGGGAGTGTAGCCGGGAGACATTTGTCTATGTTATAGTAAACCTCTGTATGGCTGTTGCCGTAAATAGCAGGAAACAGAAGAATAATAAATATTGCCAGCCAGGCTTTGTAATGTCTGGTAATAAATCCGGATATCTGGTCAAGATTCGGAATAATTGCTTTATGCTTTGTCTTCTCTATGGCCTTGTCAAAGGTAAGAATCATAGCAGGGAGCAGAGTGACACAGCAGATCACACCGATTACTACCCCCTTAGCCATTACAATACCGATATCCCTCCCTAACGTAAATGTCATAAAGCAAAGAGCTGCAAAACCGGCAATGGTTGTTACAGAACTTCCAACCACAGATTTAAAGGTATTTGAAATGGCATGAGCCATAGCCCTCTGTTTGTCATTGTCAAATCGTATCTTATTATCCTCATAGCTGTTCAGAAGAAAGATGGAATAATCCATAGTAACGCCCAACTGGAGAATAGCGGTCAGCGCCTTTGTAAGATAGGATATCTCTCCCAGAAATATATTGCTCCCCAGATTGTATAAAATAGCAACCCCAATTCCGGTCAAAAATAATACTGGCACCACCAGTGAGTCCATGGTAAGACATAAAACCAGAAGCGAAAGAACTGCCGCAATCACTACGTAGATGGGCATTTCCTGAAGCGAAAGATTTTTAATATCCGTCACAACACCGGTCATACCGCTGATAAAGCACTGTTTCCCTACTGTATTTCTCATAGCACTTACTGCATCCATAGCTTCATCAGAAGATGTTGTATTATCAAACAGTGCAACCATCATGGTAGCATCCCCGCTAAAAAAGCTTTCCCTAAGTTCAGAGGGAAGCATTTCAACCGGAACACTAATATCCACCGCACTGTCATACCAGAGTACATCCTTTACGTGATCAATCTCCTTGATCTCCTCTTTTAGTTTCTGTACATCCTTCATCTCCATATCTTCCACTACAACCATGGAAAAAGCACCCATTCCAAATTCATCCACCAGTATATCCTGCCCCGAAACTGTCTCCAGTGAATCAGGAAGATAACTCAGAATATCATAGTTAATTCGTGTTTTAGATATCCCTATGAGAGAAGGAATTATCAGCAGTATCCCGATTGCCATAATCAATCTTCTGTGTCTCGCAATCCACTTGCCAATCTTGATTGTCATAATAATAGCTCACTCCTCTTTTTCAACCTCTGCATCCCCTTTAATCATTTTATTAATGACCATTAGTCATTTCTATGTCAATACTCGTTATACATCAAAAATGACCGATAGTCAATATATTAAAATCAATTTATATAATTTTAATATATTGACTTTTGGTCATTTTGACCCAATAATATAAGATAGAAATGGGGGAAACCTATGAATAAATTAGAAGAAAACAAAAAGAAAAAGAAAGATGCACTGCTGAATACTGCCTTTGAACTCTTTATCACCAAGGGCCTTCAGAAAACCACAATATCTGATATTGTACAGCAGGCAGGGGTTGCAAAAGGAACCTTTTATCTCTATTTTACAGACAAATACGATGTCCGGAATAAGCTGATCTCCCATAAAGCAGGAAAACTGTTCTATGATGCACACGAAGCCTTGTCTGGAACAGATATCACTGATTTTGAAGAGCAGCTTCTGTTTATTGTGGACTATATTATCAACCAGCTGATAGAAAACCAGTCTCTGCTCCGTTTTATTGCTAAGAACCTTTCCTGGGGGGTATTCCGCAAGGCCATTGACGTTAAAGTATCCGATGAGGAGTATAACGTATATGAAGTATATTACAAAATGGTGGAAGACAGCCCAAAGCACTACAAGAATCCCGAGTTAATGCTGTTTACTATTGTAGAACTGATTGGAGGAACCTGCTATAGCTGCATTCTCTATAAAGATCCCGTACCCATTGACGAATACAAACCGCATTTGTACCGGATAATAAAAAGTATAATGAATGATTTTGCACAATAAGAGAGGTAAATCCCGTCACATATAATAAAAAGGGGCTTTTTTCACAGCCCCTTTTTGTTATATGTCTCTATTCATTAAAGTTAATGTACCCCTGCAGCCAGATAACCCCTTTAAACCGCCTTCCAGGCTGAGGCTCCCCTAACAGGTCGTTTTTGTTAATACACACATCAAATTGTATATCGTTGCACAATATACTCATCTCATAGACAGTATCACCGGTCTTTATATTTTTAACCTCAGAACAATCTACAATATCACCCATCACATTGTACTGGTCACATTCAATGCCATAGGGCATAAAATAAGAATCTACTATGGAATATACATCTTCTTTTACAATGCGCCTGGAAATCATAGCATAGATGTCTATATCTTCCATTGTCAAGCTTTCCATTGCATCTTCATCCCCATTGCGGGCTGCAGCCAGAAGCCGGTTTCTGTTAGTGGCTGTTTCCTGATCCTCTTTTACCTGATGGGACTCCTTTTTTACAGGAAGCAGTATTTTCCCTTCCTTTGCCAAACCCGATATGGTTACTGAATAATTGGAACCGGGGATATTTCCCTTTCCCCGCTCACTCAGGTATTCTCCTGCATTCTGCAGATAAAATATCATAGTCACTCCAATTCTCACATCATCACATGCCCCGGCAAAGGATTCCTTTCCGGCATGCTTTTCTATAATTATATCTTCCCGGGTAGTGATTCCCGTTCCTCTGAAATGGGGAAAATAATATTCCATCTGGAATTCATTATTCTCGTCATATTCACCGCACACCGTAATTCCATAATCACATCCATATATCTTCGATATCTCTGCAAACAAGTGTCCGTCTCTGTCCTCTACGACTGTTTTTTCATCATAATTATCTACCACTTCTTTTAAAATCTCATCCAGTTCTTTCTTATTTTTGATATTCGAAAAACCAATGGATTTCATATAACTATGCAAAAGAACACCTCCTCTCTCGCCTTACATTCTCTCATATATACTATATACAAATAAACTTGTGCATATTTTACTAATATAATTTACATAAACTTGTTAACATAATATTATTTTATTACTGTTTTTCCGCCCATATAAGGCTGAAGTGCCAGGGGGATCTTAACGGTACCATCCTCCTGAAGATTATTTTCCAAAAATGCAATCAGCATTCTTGGGGGGGCAACCACAGTATTGTTCAGAGTGTGTGCAAAATATTTGCCCTTCTCTCCGTTTACCCTGATTTTCAGACGTCGTGCCTGAGCGTCGCCCAAGTTGGAACAGCTTCCTACCTCAAAGTATTTCTTCTGTCTTGGAGACCATGCCTCTACATCTATAGATTTCACCTTAAGATCCGCCAGGTCGCCGGAACAGCATTCCAGTGTTCTCACCGGAATATCCAGTGTTCTGAATAAATCTACGGTGTTCTGCCATAACTTCTCAAACCACATCATACTGTCTTCCGGCTTACAAACCACTATCATTTCCTGTTTCTCAAACTGATGAATACGGTATACGCCCCTTTCCTCTAATCCATGGGCCCCCTTTTCTTTTCTGAAACAGGGAGAATAGCTGGTAAGTGTCTGGGGTAATGTATCCTCCGGCAAAATAGTGTCTATAAATTTACCGATCATAGAATGTTCACTGGTTCCTATGAGGTATAAATCCTCTCCCTCAATCTTATACATCATGGCATCCATTTCAGCAAAGCTCATAACTCCGGTTACCACATCGCTTCTGATCATAAAAGGAGGCACACAATAGGTAAATCCTCTGTCAATCATAAAATCACGGGCATAAGAAATCACTGCGGAATGAAGCCTGGCAATATCCCCCATAAGGTAATAAAAACCATTGCCTGCAACCCTTCTGGCACTGTCTAAATCTATGCCGTTAAACTTCTCCATGATCTCCGTATGATATGGGATCTCGAAATCAGGCACCACAGGATCCCCATATTTCTGAACCTCTACATTCTCAGAGTCATCCTTTCCAAGAGGCACTGAGGGATCAATAATGTTTGGGATCACCATCATGATTTTTTTAATCTTTTCTTCAACTTCTTTTTCTTCCTGTGAGAGAGAATCAATTCTATCCCCATTGGCTGCTACCTGTTTTTTAATCTCTTCGGCTTCTTCCTTTTTCCCCTGAGCCATAAAGGCTCCGATCTGTTTCGATATCTTATTTTTCTCTGCCCTTAACGCCTCAACCTCTTTTTTAATATCCCTGTTTCTCTGATCCAATTCCAGAACCTGATCCACAAGCTCTAATTTATTGTCCTGAAATTTATTTTTTATATTCTGTTTTACCACTTCCGGGTTTTCACGCACAAATCTGATATCTAACATGACATGTTCCTCCTAATAGCCTTTATCTAGTTTACATAATATTTTACCAATGATTTACATAATTAAATTTCAATATCTTCAACCAATCCAAAATTAACAGCTCTTTTCAGTGCTTCCATCTCTTCCTGGCTCAGCATAATGTAGGATTCCCCTTTTACAATTTCCTTGATATATAAGAAGCAATTTTCTCTGCTGTGAATGGCATTCAGAATAAAACCTGAATTATCGTTGTCAAGCATAGCTAAAACAAAACTTAGTTTCCCACCCATGTCCTCAAAAGCATCATACTTAACAATTCCATATTTGTTGAGGGTTTTCTCCATACATTTCTTTAGTTTCTTAATTTCAAGATTATTAATGTCATTTGCTTCAATTAAACGATCTACTTCTGCAAATTTCCGTACAAATGTTTTTTCCAGTGACTGAGCATCCTTTCCCTTCATAAACAGGTTATACTTCCGGCTCAGCCGGTTAAGCCCCAGAGATAAATTAAAGACAACAATCAGTAATATTATCACCAATAATATCATTAATACTAAAAGAATACCCGAATTTTCCTGGAGTGTACTTATTATTTCGCTCATATGTGTTATACTCCCTCATCTTACCCGATAGATTCCAATAATTCAATGATCCTTTCCAGTTCATCCTTTGAATAGTATTCTATCTCTATTTTCCCCTTATTTTCATTTTTCCTGTTAATAGCGACCTTAGTGCCGATAATTGATTTGATTCTCTCCTCCAAATGCTGGTATATAATATCCTGGGTCGTATCTTTTTCTGTCTCCTTCAGCTTTTTTGGGTGCAGCAGCTCTTTCACCAGTTTTTCAGTCTCTCTTACACTTAACTTTTCGTCAAACACTCTGCTTGCTGTGACATACTGCAGCTTGGGATCCTCAATTGCTAGGAGTGCCCTTGCGTGACCCGTGCTAAGCATTTCGTCAATTACCATTTGCCTTACCTTTTCATTTAACTTTAACAGGCGCATGGAATTGGTAACAGCAGTTCGGCTCTTTGAAACTCTGTCAGCTATCTGATCCTGTTTCAAATGAAATTCTTCCATTAATCGTTTATAGGCAATTGCTTCTTCAATAGGATTCAGATTCTCTCTCTGAATATTTTCTATCAACGAGATCTCCACCGTCTCCTGTTCTGAAAACTGCTTAATAATTACAGGCACTTCCCTGAGACCGGCTAACTTTGCTGCCCTCCAACGCCTTTCACCGGCTATGATTTCATAATAGTCATTTTTTTGCTGAACTAATAGCGGCTGTAAAATACCAAATTGTTTGATTGAATCCGCAAGTTCCAAAAGTGCATCCTCATCAAACTGCTTTCTGGGCTGTTCTCTGTTAGGTTCTACTTTTGTAATTTTAACTTTCATTATATCTCTTGGAGATGACTTGTCCTCTGAAGCAGCTGCTGACGATTGTTGCTCTTCTGAAGAACTTATTTTTTTAGGCTTTACAGCTGCTGCTGTAGGTATCAAAGAATCCAATCCCTTGCCAAGACCGCTTTTCCTTACTGCCATTCTTCGTCCTCCCTATGTAATACTTCTTCAGCCAGAAGTCTGTAGCTTTCAGCTCCGGCGGACCTGGAATCATAGAGATTAATAGGTAATCCATGACTGGGGGCCTCAGCCAAACGCACATTTCTGGGGATTATTGTCTTATATATGGATTGCTGCAGATTATTTTTCACATTTTCAACAACCTGCAGTGATAAATTTGTCCTTGCATCATACATGGTAAACACTACGCCTTCTATTTCTAACTCAGGATTCAGGCGCTCCTGTACCAATTCTATTGTATGTATCAGCTGAGTCAATCCTTCTAATGCATAATACTCACATTGTATAGGAACTAAAATTGAATCGGCCGTAGTCATTGCATTAATGGTCAATATACTTAGTGATGGCGGGCAATCCATAATGATAAAATCGAACTGATCTCTTACCCTGTCAATTTGATTTTTCAGTAAAAACTCTTTGTTTTCTATTCCAATTAATTCAATTTCTGCCCCGGACAGATTCACATTAGATGGAATCAAAGAGAGATTCTCTATAACATTCTCTATCATACAATCAGATAACTCACATTCATCCAACAGTAACTCATAAAGAGTGGCTTCTACTCCCATTTTATCAATTCCTAACCCACTGGTAGTATTCCCCTGCGGATCAATGTCAACAGTCAAAACTTTCTGACCCATCTCGGCCAGACACGCAGAAAGGTTAATTGCAGTAGTTGATTTTCCAACGCCGCCCTTTTGATTCGCAACGGCTATAATTCTTCCCAATTAAAACCCCTTCTTTCCACTTGTAATCTTGCATATTTATGTGACTGTTTCATTATAACACTTTTATACTGTGATTTCTATAAAAATGTTTCACGTGAAACTTTTTTATAGGAATTATATAAATAAAAATAGTTTTAATCTTTGTTTTAGTTATATTTATTGGCATCACTGCACATACTTATAGTCTTTACTAAAATTATCATTTTAAACATAAACATGTAAGTATATATAAGTACATCTGGTGCTGCATTATTAAAAGAATAACCCCTGTTCTGCATAGCAGGATACTTACAACTCCGTACTTCATAAATTATTTTTTTTTATTATTTTATAATACTTAATATAGAAGTAAAAACAAAAAGTAATGTTTCACGTGAAACATTTTCTCTCCTTATATGTCTTTCTAGTACGCCGAGGCGTACTTGCTTGAAGATTTCTCCTTGTATAATCCTCCTCAATGTTTTATAATATAAGTACTAAGACTCCGAAGGAGGTACCCATCTGATGAACAAACACAAACATAAACTTATTACAACAGCAATTTTGTTTACACTGGCCACAGGTGTGATTCATATTATTAACAAGCTATTATTTGCATCGGCAACAATGAAAGAATTGCTGAGAGGAACATCAAGGAAGTTTTATGAATGGAGATTTGGCCGCATTTATTATACTAAGCAGGGACAGGGATCACCGCTTTTATTGGTTCACGATCTGACAGTTTATAGTTCTGATTATGAATGGAATATTATCGTGGATGAACTGGCGAAAAGCTATACAGTTTATACTATTGATTTGCTGGGATGCGGACGTTCTGACAAACAAAATATTACTTATACAAATTTCATTTACGTACAAATGCTGTCTGACTTTATAAAAAATATTATTGGCGAGAGAACTGATGTTATAACCAGCGGATTTTCCGGTTCCTTTGCTGTTATGGCCTGCCATAATGAAGAAGAGCTGTTTGGAAAGATAATGCTGATTAACCCTCCTTCTTTAAACGAATTGAATCAGGCTCCCACAAAAAAAACGAAGGTTTTGAAATTTTTATTGGAGCTGCCTATTTTCGGTACACTGGTCTACAATATGATTACCGCCAGGGAAAATATCGAACTGCTATTTACAGAAAAATATTTTTATAATCCATTTCTTGCAAATAACAGACTAGTGGATATTTATTACGAAAGTGCGCACAAGGGGGAACACAACGCAAAATACCTTCACTCCAGTATAATTGGCAGGTTTACCAATAATAATATCAATCATGCACTGGAGGCTATTGATCATAGCATTTTTATTGTATGCGGTGCTGAAGAAAAAAATGCAAAAGAGATCTGTTCCTCCTACCTACAGCTAAATCCTGCGATTGAAACTGCTGTTCTGGAAAAGGCAAGACACCTTCCTCAGCTGGAAACTCCAGGTAAATTGCTGGAACAAATATCTATATTCTTTTCATAATAAAATGTGGAGATCCCTCCTATAGGAGAGATCTCCACATTTTATACACTTTAATAACACTTTGACTTATGTATCCTGCTTACTTCTGCGTATCTGTTAGCAGATTATCCAGCTTTTCCAACATCTCTCTGATGTCCATCTTATTCACCAGCAAATAATTATCATGATTATCAGCCGTTAAATAAAAGTTACTGTCATAAGCGTAATAGTCCACATCTGTCTCTTCCCCACTAGCTTTGTCATAAAACTTTATCGTCAGTTCAGGTTCAAGAGCTGACTCCGGCATACGGTCAAGTCTGCTGTCTGATTCCATACCGGACACTTTTTCATAAAAAGCGAGAAACTCTGCAGAGTCTATTTCCTGATCATTCATATAGTATTTCAGTTCTGTCTCCTGGTCTTCTTCATCCGCAGTATTTTCCCCCTCTGAGGTCTCTTTTTCCACAGACTTGCTTACTATTGTATAAACTGTTTGATCTCTTACAACCTCAAGCTTTGATAAGTCGGCAAAAGATACCTTGTTAACATAAGTATCCAAGTACGAAGCTGCATCATCGTCTAGCAAGGTATTCAGCTCCTCTGCACTCATAGTATAAATTCCCTGAATTCCTTCTGTTTTCACATAGTAGTTACCATTTTCATCTTCATTGCCCACGGTTATTACAATCTGCCTGTCTACGGCAGTCTCCTGGCTTTCTCCAGATGTATCACTATCTTCAGAAGATTCCTCACTGCTCTCATCTTTTACTGTCTCTGTATAGTCTGCCGTAATTACAGCAGTGGGATTTGCCAGACCATACTGTTCCAGACTATCTTCCTTATAGTTAACATAACTATTAAAAGACAAACTGGAAAGCTTTGTAAAAGTATTGGAAACTGCATCACTTGCAGCTGGTTTTTTGCTTCCGTCCCAGCCGGTCACCGTCCACCCTGTCTTGGAATTACTGTCTTCATTAACCGCAAACTGACTGTCCTCTTTATCTATCCTGTACCGGGTTATACTAGAGCTTGTAATGCTGGGAAATGAAGCCTTTTCGGCAAGATCATACAGTCCGCATAGAAAAGATGTTTTCATCTCTGTATCTACAAGGTATACCCTGTCCCTTGCATCATTGAGATACATATAACATCCTGATACAACTGCATTATCATCTCCAATATAGAAGGAAGTCTTCTCACCGTCTGCAGCAGTCACTATAATACTAGTCTGTGGATCCTCCAGTCCATATTCCTCCAGATCTTCCGGATTTTCAATCGTGCGGGAGGCCTGCACATCACTTAACTTTGACAGCAAATCAGATACCGCCTGCTGATCCACAGGGAACTCCTTATCTGCTTCTAAATACCATGTATTGTCTTCCTGGATAAAAGTCAGCATATTGTCCTTTGCGCCAAAAGATACAGACGCCATATCCTCTTCTTTCAGCTTCGCCACAGAGGAGGTTTTTACCTCCTCCTCCCTGGTATCCTCCCCGTCCTTATTTCCGGAGTGCAGCATTAAATACGAAAGGACAAGCAGCATCAATAGTACAACTCCTACAATTAACGTTATCCCTTTTTTTCCTTTCATCACTGTTTTCTCCTTTTTAACCAGATACCGCCCCCCAAAAGCAGGACAGCTACTGGCAGAACGCCAATGCAGAAGATACTCCAAAAGCTACTGTCCGCCGCAGAAATAGTTAAGTTACTTAACTCCATAGATTTCACAGGCACAGAAACCCCTTCTGTATGCTCACACATCCATCCTAAGGAGTCAGTGATTAGCTGGAAATTACTTCCCGATACCATCTGATTTGTCTGATCACTAAAAAGACTTTCCGATGAATAATACACAATTTGTGTTTCTTTCCCTTCCCCTACAGACTCTGTAATAGATACTCCCAGGGTAAAGGGACCGCTGATGTCTCCTTCCTCCTTTTCCAGTGTAGAACTTTCTACATTTACCTTAGAGTATGCATCATCTGAAGTAGTAAGAATATTTTCAATCTTGAGACTGTCTCTGTAATGATCCAGGGTCTGAATTCCCTGGCCAACCGGCATTAATATATAATTGTTTCCGGAGGACAGTTCGGAGGTTATCTCATTGCTTTCAATGTTAGGAAGGATATAAGTAGGGTTATTGGAGATGTAATGATTCTGATCTCCTTCAAGTACAATGCCTTCACAGGTTTTTACTCCATAATTCTCAAGTACTGATGCAAAATTAGGCATTTTCTCCGGCGAATAGCTGGATACAATCAGAGCTTTGCCTCCCCCCTCAAGATAACCGATAATCTTGTCTGCTTCCTCCTTTGAAATATCTTTTGCCGGTGCAAGAATACAAATTGCATCTGCATCTTCCGGCACTGCATCTGCAGTTAACAGATTAAGATCCGCAATAGTAATATTCTGCTTTGCAATGGCATCCTTCAGATCTGTACTTATGGCTGCCTCCTCATGTCCCTGAAGTACATACATGGTAGGAAGATCCTCAGATGTCACATAGTCTATGGCACTTGTTATCTGACCTTCACCATCAAACCCCGTCACCTGTGAGGAATAGGTAGTATAATCAATATCACTTTGATACATCGTATTGTAGCTGACAACCTTATTGCGGTCCCCGCATACAACAATAATGCTGTTATCACTCACCTCTTCCTGAGAGTATTGCGACGTGAAGTTAGGAGAAAGCGCCGGATCTTTCTTTTCCACCTTAATGTGGCTGCTTTCATCCTGATATCTCTCCAGCAGTCTCTCGATATCGCTGCTCTCTCTTCCATCCTGTACAATATAATATAAGGTCACGTCCTCCTTTAACTCCCTCAGCACTTTTTTCGTCTGATCTCCAATGGTGTATAATTTTTGTTCACTTAAATCTAATTCTCTGTATTGTACCGGAATCTCCTGTACCACCAGATTCAGAACAATAATAATGGCAATAATCACCGCTGTAATTCCAATGCTGTAAGAACCGTTCTTTATGTTTTTCCTGTTTTTCTTTCTGTTACTAAAATACTCTTTACAATTGATTTTCTTCATTCCTTCACCCCCTAACTCCAGCGTCTCTTCTGTATAGACTGCACAGTGAGGAACACAAAAATCAGTATAATGGATACCATATAGACAATACCGGACATATCCAGTACACCTCCAACAAAGCCATCAAAATGTCCTGTTATATTGAATATCTCCATAAATTTCTGAATCGCCCCTTCAAATAAAGAAGACTTCCACAGAAACAGCCCAATTGCAGTACCTGCCATTGCTAAACCGGCAATGATAGTTACTAACGTATCTTTTGTCATTCTGTAAATGATCAGACAGAGAATTACCGCCATAATAAGAATAGAAATCAGAGAGGCCGACGCTGTCTGAGCTATAAACGACTCTATCCCCTGTATCACATTACAGATAAATAATACTGCAAATGTAAGGACTGCTGCTATAATTTGACTCTCTGTTATGGAGGAGAGAAATAATCCAACTGCAATATTCCCGCATCCCATTAAAAAAAAGCCAAAAATTGCCGTATATGCCATAGGATAAGATATTGTTCCATATTTCCCCATAATCAAAGGATAGGTACATATAATAGCCATGGGTATAAATAATATAGTTACCATTCCCAGGTATTTTCCGCATACAATTTTCCATACAGACACCGGAGCAGTAAACAAAAGCTGATCTGTTCTTTGTTTTTTCTCTTCAGCAAGTATACGCATGGTAAGTACAGGTGTAATAATCAGAAATACAAAGCTCACTGCGCTTAAAGTCACGCCAAATTCAGGGTAGGCCGAGGTCAGGTTATAGGCTGTAAAATACACTCCAACTATGGCCAGAACAAATGCTATAAATACATACCCGATCATAGATGTCAGATATCCCCTTAATTCCTTTTTATAAACTGCTAACATTCTCTTCCTCCTTGTCGTCTGTCAATTTTAAGAATACATCCTCCAGTGACATATTTGTGGACTGCATCTTTAGAATCGGACACTTTCCGTCGGCAAGGGCAAAGAAAATATTTTCCCGTATATCCTCCTGTCCGGTGGTCTTTATGGTTATTTCATGTGCATTTTCTATGGGCGAATTATGAAAGACCGCATCCTCTATGTGCTCAACGAGATCCAATGCCTTTCTGATATCTTCTTCCTGCCCTTTTACAGTAAGTTCCAGAGAATTAGAGCCCAACATCAGTTTGCTTAGATTATCCGGCGTATCGCTGGCCACTAATTTTCCATGATCAATAATAAGTACATAATCGCACACAGCGCTTACTTCCGATAAAATATGTGAGCTTAATATAACTGTATGTCTCTTGCTCAAACCTTTAATCAAATCACGAATCTCTATGATCTGTTTCGGATCCAGTCCAACCGTAGGCTCATCCAGAATAATTATCTCCGGATACCCAAGCAGGGCCTGAGCCAGTCCTACACGCTGCTTATAACCTTTTGAGAGATTTCTTATCAGCCTGTGATTCATATCTTCCATCTTTGTCTGTGAGACTACATTGCAAATTGCCTTCTCCCGTTCTCCCTTCGGGATTTTTTTCAGTTCAGCGGCAAAGGACAGATATTCCCACACCGTCATTTCAGGATATATGGGGGGGATCTCCGGAAGATATCCTATACACTTTTTTGCCTTTTCAGGTTCCTCAAGAATATTATGGCCATTAATGTAGACCTCACCCTCTGTGGATGCAATATAGCCGGTTATCATGTTCATAGTTGTGGACTTTCCGGCCCCGTTTGGTCCGAGGAAACCGTAGATCTTGCCCTGTTCAACCGTAAAGTTAAGGTGATCCACCGCTGTCTGCTGGCCATATTTTTTTACCAGGTTTCTTACTTCTATCAAAATTTTCCCTCCTTTAATTTGTTAGCCATTTTTAATTTTATTTTCATTGTGTGATAGAAATTAGGAAAAATTGTGATAATTATGTGAAAAGTTTGTGTGCAGAGGGGACGGAAAAGAGCTGGGTCCCCTGGGATATTGAAGGCCATAGGAGGGGGGGAGGGCAGGTGTAGATGACCATTCGAGGCTGCGCTTGCCTCAGCTAACTGCCTGGCCGCTCACTAAGAAGCTCAGGATAGCCTTCGCTTCTAAATGATCGCCGGCAGTGGATCTTCGGCTCGCTCCGCTTAACCTCATAGTCATCTACACCTGCCCTCCCCCCCTCCTATGGCCTTCAATATCCCAGGGGACCCAGTTCTTTTCCTGGCTGATACAAAATTCACGTATAGAAATAGCGGTAAAGTATTAAATTTTACAGATCTTGTACATTCATGGTATTCATAGAATCACATGATAGGCTCCCTGGTTGGGAGCCCGGCTTTTCGGGGATATTTCCTGGGGGTCGGTGTTTGTTTTATAATTTTGATGAGAGAGCGGGTGATGCCGCTGTTCATCAGAGAGAAGGTCGCAGGGGGATCCTGGCGGCCTCCCAGGGTTTTTATGGCTTTTTGGGCCTGTACCAGTTCTTCCTCAATAGTTCCTGACTTGTAGGAGATGAAGCATCCCCCGGGTTTTACAAAGGGCATACAGTATTCGGTGAGGGATGCAAGATTTGCTACAGCCCGGGATACACTTACATCGTAGAAATCCCTGTGCTCTGGCTTTCTGGCTATATCTTCCGCACGGCCATGTACTGCCGTTATCCCCTCCAGACCTAGCTGTCCGATGACTTCATTCAAAAAATTAATTCTTTTATTTAAAGAATCCAGGAGGGTTACCTTAATGTGAGGGAATGCTATCTTTATGGGGATCCCCGGAAATCCGGCCCCCGTACCCACATCAATCAGCGACCCTGCCTGAGACAAATCTATCACCCTGGTAACAGACAGACTGTCTGCAAAATGCTTTAACAAAACTTCTTCCCACTGGGTGATACCAGTTAGATTCATTACCTTATTCCACTCAGCTAGAAGTTCATAGTATTGGATAAACTGCTGCTTCTGCCTCTCAGATAATTCCAGATGAAACTCTTTGCAGCACTGCTCTAATATTGACAAATTATAATTCATTGTATTCTCCTGATCTTTACTGTTTTACACAAAATTTACTTTAATAGACAAGAGTTATCCACATAATTAATTTTTTATACACACAGATGTGGACATCTCACTCCAATTTATGCTGCCGAGTGGATCATCTCTTGTGATATCTATACTGTTCCAAATACACTAAAAGGACAGATATATCTGCCGGTGAGACTCCTGATATTCTGGATGCCTGTCCGATAGAGACAGGACGGTATAACTTTAATTTCTGTTTTGCTTCTATTCGAAGTCCTCCGACAGTATCATAATCAATTTCTTCCGGTATCTTTTTTGATTCCAGCTTTTTAAACTGTTCTACCTGTTTTAACTGCCTGCGGATGTATCCGTCATATTTAATATTAATATTCACCTGCTCTGCCACGTCCCAGGGCAGCTGGGGCCTTTCAGGATCAACAGGAGCCAAAAGCTCATAAGAAAGTTCAGGCCTTCGTATTAATTCTGCCAGGGTTGTCCCTGTTTTCAGAGGGGTACTTCCATAGGATTCCAATAATTCCTGCACTTCTCTGGATGCGCCTATATTCCTATGCTCTGCACGCTTGATTTCCGCCTCGATCTGCTCTTCCTTGAGCACCAGCCTGTCATACTCTGTCTGTCCGATTAGACCCGCCTCAAATCCCTTTTTACGGAGCCTCAGATCCGCATTGTCCTGCCTGAGAAGAAGTCTGTATTCTGCCCTGCTTGTCATCATACGGTAGGGCTCATGATTCTCCTTTGTGACCAGATCGTCTATCAGCACACCGATATAGGACTCTGATCTGTCCAGAACCATCATCTCCCGGCCCTTTATCTTTAACGCAGCATTTATTCCTGCCACTAATCCCTGTGCAGCAGCTTCCTCATACCCGGAACTGCCGTTAAACTGTCCCCCGCTGAACAGACCTTTTATATTCTTAAACTCCAGAGTAGGATTCAGCTGTCTCGGATTAATACAGTCATATTCAATCGCATAGGCATTTCTTACTATTTTGGCGTTTTCCAGCCCCTTTACAGACCGGTACATTGCCTGCTGAACATCCTCAGGCAGAGAACTGGACATTCCTCCCACATACATTTCGGTAGTATACAGTCCTTCAGGTTCTATAAATACCTGATGTCTGTTTTTATCAGCAAACTTTACTACCTTATCTTCTATAGACGGGCAGTATCTGGGACCGGTACCCTCTATCATCCCGGAAAACAAAGGGGAGCGATCCAGATTTTCTTTTATAATTTCATGAGTCTTCTCATTGGTATACGTCAGCCAGCAGGAAACCTGCTCTATCTGAACATCCTCCGGATCCGTGGAAAAAGAAAACGGCACCACCTTTTCATCCCCGAACTGCTCTTCCATTTGAGAATAGTCGATGCTTCTGCCGTCAATTCTGGCAGGAGTTCCTGTTTTAAACCGGAACATTTCCACACCCAGCTTTTTCAGAGAATCCGTAAGATAATTGGCAGCCTGCAGTCCGTTAGGCCCTGTATAGCTGCTCACATCCCCATAGATACATCTGGCCTTAAGATATGTGCCTGTACAGAGAATCACTGCTTTTGCCATATAAGATGCCCCCGAAAACGTCTTAACGCCCCGGATGGCCCCGTCCCCGGCCAGAAGCTCTGTAACCTCCGCCTGCCTGACCGTCAGATGATCCGTATGTTCCAGAACCTCTCTCATAGTCTTGCTGTAATTCTGCTTGTCTGCCTGAGCCCGAAGAGAATGTACCGCAGGACCTTTAGATACATTCAGCATCTTAGACTGAATAAACGTCTTATCTATATTCTTTCCCATCTCTCCTCCCAGGGCATCAATCTCTCTCACCAAATGTCCCTTAGAGCTCCCTCCAATATTGGGATTACAGGGCATAAGGGCAATACTGTCCACACTGACAGTAAACATAATTGTCTCCATCCCAAGCCTTGCACTGGCCAAAGCAGCCTCACATCCTGCATGCCCTGCTCCCACTACCACAACATCGTAATTTTCTATTAAAGTATTCATTCCTAATCGCTCCTGTTTCTACTTTCCTGTACAGAATTTGCTGAAAATTTCATTTACCAGATCTTCGCCCACAGATTCACCGATAATACTTCCCAGGGCTTCATACGCGTTCATTAAATCAATGGAATAAAAATCCTCAGGCATACCCATAGATATACTCTGTTCCACCATAGTCAGGCTTTCCATAGTTTCAAAAAGAGCAGTTCTATGGCGTACATTGGTAATATACACTTCATCGTTAAAAGATATTTCCCCCTGAAAGAACATGTCCTTGATGACCTGTTCCAGCACATCAATCCCCTTCTCTTCCTTGGCAGATATTTCTACCACAGGCTGGTTCAGCCTCTTCTTTAACTCCTTCTCGGACACCTTCATAGACAAATCTGTCTTATTCAGAAGCACAATTGCTTTTTTATCCTGAAGCATCCCTATAATCTCATCGTCATTTTCATCCAAAGGTATCGAAGAATCCACTACATAGAGAATCAAGTCCGCATCTTTTGCGTATTCCTTCGCCCTGCCTACCCCGATCTGTTCCACCACATCCTTTGTATCTCTTATCCCCGCGGTATCAATCATACAAAGGGAAATGCCGTGAAGTATAATTGTCTCTTCCAGAATATCTCTGGTAGTACCTGCAATATCTGTAACAATCGCTCTCTCTTCCCCCACAAGAAGATTCAGAAGAGAGGATTTTCCGGCATTAGGCTTTCCTACAATAACTGTCTTTATGCCCTCCTTCATCATTTTCCCTTCATCTGAGGACTGCAGAAGCTTTTCCACCTGTTTCTTTAACGGCTGCAGCTCTTTCATCAATTCTTCCCCATATCCGTCTATTGCTATATGTTCCGGATCATCCAGAGCAGATTCAATATATGCAATGTGATAGATAATCTTCTCTCTGATCTCTTTTATGATCTTAAGAACAGCCCCCTTCAGCTGACTTACTGAGCTTTTCAGAGCATATTCACTCTTGGCTGAAATCACATCTATCACTGCCTCCGCCTGGGAAAGATCAATTCTTCCGTTCAGGAAGGCTCTTTTCGTAAACTCACCTGGTTCTGCGGGTCTGGCTCCATATTTAATCACCGTCTCCAATACCCGTTTCATTGCCAGAACGCCTCCGTGACAATCGATCTCCACCGTATTCTCAGCCGTATAGCTGGACGGTCCGTCCATTACCATAACCAAAACCTCGTCAATAGTTTCCTCCCCGTCACAGATAAAACCATAATGTATGGTGTGCGATCTTACCTCTCTGATATCCTTTTTCCCGCTCCTGGATCGGTATACTTTGCTGACAATTTCTCTTGCATCCTCTCCGCTTAGCCTTACAATTCCTATTCCCGATGTGCTCATAGCGGTAGCAATTGCAGCAATCGTGTCGGCCATATTTATTCCTCCTGTACTTTAATATAAAAAAGTTACCCCGGGAGAAAGCACACGTCTGCACGCGTTATTCATGCTTTCACCTAGAATAACTTTTATATTATTTATTATTTTTTAAGCTTCACTACAACATGACGGTAAGGTTCATTTCCCTCACTATAGGTCTCCACATAACGGTTTCCCTGAAGTGCGGAATGAATGATACGTCTTTCATAAGGATTCATAGGTTCCAGCGAAACAGCTTTTCTTGTCTTTCTCACCTTATAGGCAATGCTCTTTGCAAGATTTTCAAGCGTTTCTTTTCTGCGGCTTCTATAATTCTCTGTATCAAGTTTTACACGAATGTAACCCTGTTTTCCCTTGTTGACTACAAGGCTGGTGAGATACTGCAGGGAATCCAGAGTCTGTCCTCTTTTCCCGATAAGAATCCCCATATCATCGCCGGAAAAATCAATATCCAGATTTCCCTCTTCCTGATGATATTCCATCTTAATGACAACTTCCAGATTCATAGCATGAAATACACCATCCAGGAACTTTTTAGCCTCATTTTTAATGTCTTCTACTTCTTCCTGAGATCTCTGCACTATTTTGGGTTCCTCTGCCGCCTTAACCTCAGCCTTTTCCACTTTAGGCTCAGATTTCTTCTCCGGTTTTGGTTCCGCCTTCGCTTCTTTTTTTACTTCTTTCACAGGCTTCTCTGCAGGTTTTTCTTTTTTCACTTCCGGCTTTTTCTCTGCAGCTTCCTCAATGAAAGGATCCTGCTCCGGTTTCCTTCTCACTCGAATCCTGGCCGGCTTACTGCCGAATCCTAAAAAACCTGAGCTTCCATGTTCCAATACTTCTATCTCAAGATTTTCACTTGAAGTTTCTAATTCAAGACATGCATTGGTAATCGCCTGATCTACCGTTTTTGCTGAGAATTCCTTGAAATCCATGACAAATCCCCCTTACCTGTTTACTGTTTTTTGTTCTTCGACTTATTCTTTTCATCAAACTGAGCTACCATGTTTGCTTTTGCCGCGATACTGCCGGGCTTGGCATTCGCAGCTCTCTTATAATAATCCGTGGAATTCTTCACAGCCTGCTCCCGGTCCTCCGGAGTTTTTCCTTTTGTCTTAGGCTCCTCAATATTCCTTACATTCATTCTGGCCTGCTGAGAGATTTTCTGAGGAGGCAGTCCGGCTTTCTCTCTCTTCTTATTCATCTTCTCCAGATTCTTCTTAACAAGCTCGTCCATGTCTTCCTTCTCCAGCAGCTTATTGATTACAAACTGCTGTACACTACGGATGACCGCACCGGCGATCCAGTAGATACCAATACCAACAGGGAATGTAAAACACATAACAGCAGAAAACAGAGGCATAAAAGTATTCATACTTTTCATGGTTGCTTCCATCTGTGTAGCCTGCTTATTCTTATCATCACCCTTGTTGCTATTGTTAAAAGCCATAGAAAGCTTAATATTCAGAACCTGTGTCAGCCATGCCAAAACAGGGATTAATATAGCTCCAACAAGTAAAATATATTGATGTGAAACAAAACTTGACTTTATAACAGATAATGGGTTATCTGCGATATTCAGACCCAGGAAATTCTGCATGGGTGACAGCTTATCAGCTGTACTGGCAATGGTATCTGAAAATCCGGAAAACTTTCCAATCTCTGACAGTTTGTCCCACTGGGTTGGGGAAAGATTATATAATAAATCAATAATCGAATCCTTGGTTGCTTTTCCATTATCCAAAATCAGGCGGACAGTCTTAATCTTCTCGTCATCCAGAAATGTCTGAAGTATATCCGTATACCCGCCAACACCCATAATCTGAGTGATTACCCCGTCAAAAGTAGCTTTGATCCCTGTCACATAACCCGGAATCTTATAGATAACCTGATATAATGCAAACAGTATCGGCATCTGAATCACTAACTGCAGACAGCTTCCGGTAGGGGATACGCCGTATTTCTGATAAACCATACTGGTCTCTTCCTGCATCTTCTGCATAGACACCTGATCTTTTTTATTCTGATATTTCTTCTGAATCTTCTGTAACTCTGGCGCCATAACTGCATTCAGCCTGGAAAACTTCTGCTGTTTGATCTGCAGGGGCGTCATTAAGGTATAAATTACTAATGTGAATAAGATAATACAAAGACCGATATTTGTAACACCCAGGCTATAAATAGCATTCATCAAAAGTCCCAGAATATCTGCAAACCATTTGATAATGGGCATTGTACTCTTTGTCAATAAAATACTCAAAACAATTTCCTCCTTAACCGACTACTCGCCGTTATCGCTTCTTAGGATAACTCATCCTTACCTTTACGGCACCGGGTCATATCCCCCATGAGAAAAGGGGTTGCACCTGAGGATCCGCCAACAAGCTAACATAGATCCCTTAACAGCACCATATTTTTGAATTGCTTCTAATCCATACTGAGAACAGGTAGGTATATAAGGACAACGAGTTCTCTTTAATGGGGATAAATATTTTTGATATAACCTAATCATTTTGATTAATATCGTTTTCATTTTCCTGCCTTTTTGTAATATGGTGAAGCTTTGCCAAATGCAAAAGTGCACTTTCAATATCCCTGAAATTCCTGTCCTTGGCATTCACTCTCACAATAATCACCATATCATATCCACTACGAAATACTTGTTCATGCAATCGATAACTTTCCCGAATCAACCTGGTTAGATGATGCCTCACAACACTGTTTCCGACTTTTTTACTTACCGAAATTCCAACTCGATTTCTCTCCAGCTGGTTTTCCATCACATACATAACAAGATATCGATTTGCAAAAGATGTTCCCTTCCTGTAAACCACCTGAAAATCTCTATTCTTTTTTAACGACTCCGAATATTCCATAGTACATTCCTTTAATTAAGAAGTTTCTGATCTTTAAGAGAAGAAAAGACCACATATCTGCGGTCTTATGCTGATAATTGCTTTCTTCCTTTTAATCTTCTGGCAGCTAAAACTTTTCTTCCACCTTTGCTGCTCATTCTCGCTCTGAAACCATGAACCTTAGCTCTGGATCTCTTTTTCGGTTGAAATGTCATTTTCATAAGTCTGGCACCTCCTTTATCTTACCAAATATCTATCATATATGGCTGATTATTCTATTATGCATGATTGAAAACATCATTTCAATTATATGCACAAAACATTGATTCGTCAAGAGGAAATATTATATTTATGATAAGTTTGGAAAAATAATTTATACCAGCTGTCTCCTTACGACACCCCAATACAACAAATTCCACAATAAAAAGTTATCCCCTGACATTTTTTATAGTTTACGTAACTTTATCCACAAATTGTGGATAACATGTGGATAACTTTGTGGTTTCATGTGTAAAGATCCCCCAATATTCTCAAAAACCCTTATTTTCTCCATAATTCGACGTGTGAGTTATGGGTATAAGTTATACACACTTTTCACATCATATCAAAGATCTTCATTCTTATGGAAACTTTATCAACATTCTATACACATTTTTTCATTGCGAAAATTCACGATTTATTATAATATATAAGAAATGATGAATTAAAATAG